>CAMCUJ010000162.1 GCA_945878965.1 uncultured Clostridia bacterium | reverse complement strand
AAAACTTCACTTTACATCTCTTGCCTTTCTTCGCCTTGACGATATGCTTGAGTCAACGGGAATTGACCAGGATAAGCTTTGCACCTATTGCTGGAACGGTAAAGAGTAAGAGTGTGACAGGGTACTTAAATCTTGTACAATCGTTATTTGTATTCAATACTGAAAAATGAGCTTGGAGCATTTTCGCTCCAAGCTCATTTTGTGTATTAGCGTATTCTATAAATTCGCCTCAAGGTTATTTAGTAATTATCAGCACACGTACACGTCCGCCATTTTCCTCAGACTTATCCTGATATACTGTAATTTGATAATCCGAAAGCTTATTCTTTATATCGGAAATATTCTTTATTGTGTAATCAAAGTTATAATCCTTTTCGTAAATTATAACCTTATCTGAAAGCTTATATTTAACTGAGCCGATGGTAACAGTTGAATCCGTAAGCTCAGTTACCGCTCCGTTAATTCGTTTTAGTGCCTGAACCGTATCAACCGTACCGTTTCTGAATAATGTAAATTTCGCCGGCTGTCCGTTTCCTACTGTATATGCCTTCTGAACAGTTGAAGCCGGAACTTCTTTACCGTTAATTATGAATGTGTATGAGCCGGTCACACTAAACTGTGTTGAGCTTGACTGTGCCTGCTTAACCAAACCATAAGTGTAGCAATCACCCGTATAATCGTTAAGTACAAGCTTTTTAATTTCATTATTTCCGTTTATATCGGCAAATAAAATGTTTTTCGTGCTTAATTTACTCTTGTCAATTCTTTGAGGATAAATCTTTGAATATGCTCCCGCATTTCCCTCGCCTGTTATATAAACATCAAGAATTTCTATGTCATCCGACAATGTATATTTTCCAAGACTCTTGTTATTCCAGTCAAAGGTTCCCGAAATATTCGGCTGCTTTGTGTATGAAAGTACTGCTATTCCATCTTTGAATGTCACTTTTACCAGACTGTTTACAAGATCATCATATTTTTCTTTTGTTGAATATTCATATTCGTTTCCGTCGGTTCCGATTACCTTTGCATAATTCTTAACAGAAGTGGTTGTATCGCTTGCAGTAAACTCCTTAATTCCTGTTTCTACAACATAACCGTAAATATCGTCTGTTGCTTCGGAAACAGTTATAACATCTGCTATCTGATTATTCTTTCCAAGCTGAACCGTTATCGTGTCGCCATAGCTTAAAACGCCCTTTGACGAAAGCTTGTTGAATGCGTTTACGCCCTCTATTTTATATGTTTTTCCCGATATTACAACAGATGAAGGAGTATCCTTATTAGGCTCTGCTTTTTCGTATATACCTATAATTCTTTTGTTATATGCAAGAATCATATTAAGGTCTTTAGAATAATAAAGAATATCACCATTCTGAATATCCGCTGAATTTGCCTGACTTCCGTTTCTTACAAAGTCGGTATCGCTGTTTACCGCAAAGTAGCTTAAATAATTCTCATTTGATGCCGTGTACGGTCCGTCTATATTTCCCTTTTCATAGCTTACATAATCTATTACACCGCCGTCTTTCTTAACATAAAGAACGTCACCCATTTCCATATCGCCCTTAATTGCGGCATAGGTTGTCTGAACCTTATCCTTGTATGCTGTAGTTGAATTTTTTATGTCAATCTGTGTAAATTCTCCGTCCTTGAATCCGATTATTGCATCTTCAAGCTGTGAGTAGATTACATATTTATCAAGAAAACCGGAATTTGTTTCATTTACCGCTGAGTGTGCAGGAATAAGAAGAGCATAGTCAACACTGCCACGATCGTTTGTGTATGTCTTGAATATATCGCCCTTTTCAGCCTGTTTAACCGCAGTCTTGTAATCAAGCTTTTGTGATTTATAGTATGTAGTAAGCGTTTCACTTATGTCAAGAACTGCATCATTAAGTATTAAATCTTCGCCTATTACATCTGTTACATTATATGATGAAACATTCTGAACCGACGGAACAAAGCCGATTATCTCATCACCGTTTTTAGTAACCATATCGCCTTTCATACCCACGTTTGAATAATTAAAGCTGTCTGAAACGTCGTACATTCCGTTTGAGGTGTATACTTTGCCGTAGCTTATTCCCGAATCCTCATTATGCGAAGCAATTAAGGTTACATCTTCAACTATAGCATAATCCGTAGCTGATATATAATAGTTGTTTGAACCCTTTGGCTTTGTGTTTAAAAGATTGTAGCACAGAATTGCTGCATCACGTCTTGTAATTAATGAACCTATGCTAAGATTTAAGTTATCGCATAGTCCGATTTTGTCTGCAATTCCTACCTGTCCGTAAGGCCACGAAATTCCGAAGTCCTCATCAGTGTAGCCTAATAGGTTTAAAAATACTGTTACTGCCTCTTCAAAAGTAACCGTATCCTCCGGTCTGAAGGTTCCGTCCGGATAACCCTTGAACATTCCTCCACTCGCTGCAATCTGAATGTAGGGTGCACCCCAGAATGTATACGGAACATCTTTAAACGGTGATACTGCTATACTGCTTGAAACCATATTTTTGTATGGTGATGAAGCAACTGCAATTTTTGAGAACTCGGCACGACTTACATAATCATTAAGTCTTAAGTTCCCGTCTGCATCACCCTGCATAATTTCCATTTCAGAAAGTATAGGCATAAGGTTTTCCTCGGAAATTATATTTACGTTTGCCGCAGCTGCATAAGTTACCGATGAAACTGTTATAGCAGCCGCAAGAATAACTGATGTTAATTTTTTCATTATTCGTTTCCTCCTTTTTGAGATAGGTTGAACTTTGTAGTAACATTCATTCCCGGCATAAGGTTTTCAGGATTTTCAATAGAAATTTTTATTTCATAAAGTGCAACTCCGTTTACCTGTGTTCCGCTCTGACCTATAAATTCAACTACTCCGCTGTACTCTCTGTCCGGTGCCGAATCCGCTGTAATGCTGACTCTGTCGCCTATCTGAATTTGAGTTACATCAAGCTCGTCAACATTTACCTTTACTATTATTTTTGAAAGGTCTGCTATGGTTGCAAGACTCGCCATATTAGCGGCTGATATTGTATCATTTTTGCTTACATTCTTTTTTATAACTACGCCGTCAATTTCGGATGTGATATTATAGTTTGAAAGCTGATTGTTAAGGTTTTCAAGATTAAGTCTTGCGTCTTTAAGTGCAATTTCTGCCTGATTTGCCTGAGTTTCAATTGAATCGTTTGAAAGAGTTGCAACAACAGAACCTACATTTAATCTGTCACCCTCTGAAACATTGTTCTTAAGGAGCTTGCCCGAAATCTCGGCTATAACCTCGCCGTTTAGGTAATTGTCAAACTCACCCGAATTGCTTGCGGCTATATTTCCGATTGTTGCGGTTCCCATATCACCTTTTTTTAGCGTTCCGGGATTTGTTATTGTAATCTCAACCATTCTTACGTTACTGCCGTTTTGAGTAAGTGAACCGCTTGAAATATCGGTTACGGTTCCTACAGTATTATAGAATGTTCCGACAATGCTTACATTTGCACTCTGACCTACATAAATACCGTTCATATTATCGGCAATAAAAGGGACTGTAAGAGTCATTTTTGAATTGTCAATTATATCGGCAAGCTTCGTTCCTGCCTGAATTTGACTTCCTTCCGAAGCGTAAAGCTTTGTTACTGTTCCCGAAAAATCAGATTTTACGCTTAGTTTTCTCAAATTATCTTCACTTGTTTTCTTTGAAAGCTCGGCATTTTCAATTGCAAGCTTTGCCTTGCTGATATTATTCTGTATTGTATCCTGCTTTAAAACATACAGTAAATCACCGGCGTGTACGGTCTGACCCTCCTCGAATGGGTCGTCGATTATATCCTCTGTAACTGTTGTAGTTACTGTATATTGTGTGTCTGCCTCAAGAACTCCGGATGCAGTTATGTAGTTTCTGTCATTATTTTCAGCAGCTTGATTGTTTCCGTCACTCGATTCGGAATTTGAGCCGCAGCCGCTTAATACTGCCGCACAAAGTGTTATAGCTGTAAGTAATACTGTAACTTTTTTATTCCATCGCATTTTGTTCACTCTCCTTATTTAATTTTTATCTTAACAAAGGCATTTGTTCCGATTATGTTCTTAAGCTCAACCTCATCATCAATCTTGATTTCAATCGGTATAAGTTGTGTAACCTTTGTGTATGTTCCGCTTGTTGTAAAGCTTAAAGCGTTTCCGCTTAATGCTGTCTGTGTAAGA
>CAMCUJ010000161.1 GCA_945878965.1 uncultured Clostridia bacterium | reverse complement strand
CTTGGTTTTGATGTAAGCATTGCAGCGTATATTTTAGATCCGGCTAAAAATTCATATGAGCCTCTTGATTTACTATACAGCTATACGGGAATTTTTCTTGACGAGGAAACCGGAGCTTTAAATGACGGCGGACAGCTCTCTATGAATTTCGGAGCGGATACAGAAAATTCTGATGAAAAGCTTAAAAAAGAATTGTTTGCGGTTATAAAGCTATATGAAGTATTTAATGAAAAATTAAAAGAAAACGGACAGGAAAAGCTGTACTATGATATAGAGCTTCCGCTTGTTGAGGTTCTTGCGAGTATGCAGGATATCGGAATGTTTGTTGATAAAAATGCACTTAAGGAATTTGGCGGAAATATAAGCGGCAGAATTACACGGCTTGAGGAGAGCATTTACAATTATGCGGGTGAAAAATTCAATATTAATTCACCTAAACAGCTTGGAGTTGTATTGTTTGAAACTCTTAAGCTTCCGCACGGCAAGAAAACGAAAACAGGTTATTCGACAAGTGCCGATGTTTTGGAAAAAATAAAGGGCATTCACCCTATAATTGAAGAAATACTTGAGTTCAGACATTTATCAAAGCTTAAATCAACTTATGTTGACGGGCTGCTTGCGGTTATAGATAAAAATGATGGAAGAATTCATTCGGTATTTAATCAGACGGTTACGGCTACAGGAAGAATAAGCAGCAGTGAGCCTAATCTTCAGAATATTCCGATAAGGCTTCCTATAGGTAGAGAGATAAGAAAGATGTTCACGGCAGAGGGTGAAAATTATGTTCTGGTTGATGCCGATTATTCTCAGATAGAGCTGAGAACTTTGGCTCATGTTGCAGATGATGCCAATATGCAGACGGCTTTTAAGAATAATACAGATATTCATACTCAGACGGCATCGCAGGTGTTCGGAGTTGAGCTTTCGGAGGTAACCTCGGCTATGAGAACGGCGGCAAAGGCGGTTAATTTCGGAATTGTTTACGGTATAGGCGAGTTTTCTCTGTCACAGGACCTTGGAATAGGCATTAAAGAGGCAAAACGCTATATAGAAAATTATCTTGAAAACTATCCGAGTATTAAAGAGTATATGTCTGATATTGTTAAGAAGGGTGAAAGTGACGGATATGTAAGTACTATAATGGGCAGACGAAGATATATTCCCGAGCTTAAGGCATCTAATAAGATTACAAAGGCATTTGGTCAAAGAATAGCTATGAATGCGCCTATTCAAGGTTCTGCGGCGGATATAATCAAGATTGCTATGGTTAATGTGTATAACAGACTTAAGAGCGAGGGGCTTAAGTCAAGGCTTATTCTTCAGGTTCACGATGAGCTTATAATTGAAACCGAGATTTCTGAAACCGAAAAGGTGATGGCTCTGCTTAAGGAGGAAATGGAAAATGCGGTTTCTCTCAGTGTTCCGCTTGTTGCCGATATTAAATCGGGTAAGAGCTGGTATGATACAAAATAAATTATTTGTATTAAATTTAAATAGCTATTGTTAAATTTCAAAAAATGGTGTATACTTAGTAATGTTATTTAAAAATGCTTGGGAAGATGATTTTAAATGAAGATTATAGGAGTTACAGGCGGAATTGGCTCGGGAAAAAGTACGGTATGCCGTATTTTAAAGAAGCTTGGAGCCGCACTTATAGATGCGGATAAAATTTCGCATAATATTATGAATAAGGGCAGCTTAGCATATAATGAGTGTGTAAGCTTTTTTGGCAAATGTATACTTGACGAATTCGGCGAGATAAACAGAAAGAAGCTTGCGGATATAGTTTTCAATGATAAGAAACAGCTTGAAGCTTTAAATAAGATTACGCATAAGTATATATTTGAGGAAATGAATAATCAGATATCGCAAAATCTTGATAAGGATTTAGTTGTACTTGACGTTCCTCTGCTGTTTGGCTCGGATTTTCCCATAAAATGCGATGCGACTGTTGGAGTTATAGCGGACGAGGAAATAAGGGTTATGCGAGCTTCAAAGCGTGACAGTGCAAAGGCTGAAAAGATAAGAGAAAGAATAAAAAATCAGATTTCCGATAAGGAATATTACAGTCTTGCGGATTTTGTTATTGAGAATAACGGTTCCGAGGAAGAGCTTATAAAAAAGGTAAAAGAGCTTTACCGAAGTATTATTGCATAGAATTTTAAAAGGAATGATGAATTTGAGTGCCGGAGCAAAGCGGGGCAGAAAAAAGAAGAAAAGAAAAAGACCGATAGGCTGTTTTGTTTTTATTGTATTGTCGGCAGTGCTTATATATATGGTTTTCTTTGGCGGAGCTAAGAATACATTAAGAAAGCTATATCCCGTTAAGTATTCGGATATTGTTGAGGAATATTCCTTGGAATACGAGATTGACAAGTACCTTGTTTATGCGGTTATAAAGAATGAGAGCAACTTCAATGAGAAGGCAGTATCAAAGGTTGGCGCAAAAGGACTTATGCAGGTTATGGACGAAACGGCAGCGGATTGTGTAAAAAAACTTAAGCTTGATTATAAGGTTCCGGACGATTTGTTTGAGCCAAGATGTAATATTCAGATAGGAACATATTATCTAAGCCATCTTTTAGAGGTTTACGAAGATGCTTCGCTTGCGGTTATGGCATATAACGCAGGAAGCGGAAATGTGAAAAAATGGCTTAAGAATGATGAGCTTTCAAATGGCAAAGGCGGACTTAACGTAATTCCTTTCGGTGAAACTGAAAGATATTTGAAGAATGTTATGTTTACCTATGATATGTATAGATGGCTTTATGAAAATTAATTTTAACTCAGGAGGTAATAAAAATGGCAAAGGAAAATGAACTTTATAAAAGACTTGTATATCAAAGGAAGGAAGGCTTTGATGATATTTCCGAAAGTGAAAAGAGCAAAATATTTGCATATTGCGAGGAATACAGACGGTTTATAAATAAGGCAAAGACAGAGCGTGAGTTCTGCGTTGACGCATATAAATTGCTTGAAGAAAACGGTTTTGTAGAGCTTAGCCGAAAGGAAAGCTTAAAAAGCGGAGATAAGGTTTACGCAGTAAACCGAGGCAAGGGAATAATTGCGGCAGTAATCGGAAACAAACCTGTGACTGAGGGAATAAATATAGTCGGCTCGCATATTGACTCACCACGACTTGACCTTAAGCCTAATCCGCTTTATGAGGATAATGGACTTGGATATTTCAAGACTCACTACTACGGCGGAATAAAGAAATATCAGTGGACAACAATTCCGCTTTCGCTTAGAGGAGTCATAGTAAAGCCTGACGGTGCACAGATAAAGATTTCAATAGGCGAAAATGAGGGTGACCCTATATTTTGTATAACGGATTTACTTCCGCATCTTGCACAGGAGCAGATGCAGAGAAAGCTTTCGGAGGGAGTTAAGGGCGAGGCTCTTAATGTTCTTATCGGAAGTATTAAGGATTCCGACAAAGATGTTAAGGAACGTATAAAATTTAATATTTTAAAGCTCCTTAATGAAAAGTATGATATCTGCGAAGAAGACCTTACAAGTGCTGAGCTTGAATTGGTTCCTGCGTTTGAGGCAAAGGATATGGGACTTGACAGAAGTATGATTGCGGCATATGGTCAGGACGACAGAGTTTGTTCATACGGCGGACTAAGAGCGATACTTGATGTTAAGCATCCTGAGAAAACAGCGGTTCTTATTCTTACTGATAAAGAGGAAGTAGGAAGTATGGGCAATACAGGTATGAAGTCTGCGGTATTTGAAACGGTTATAGCAAAAATTATAGAGAAGACTGAAAATAAGTATAATGAATTAATGCTTAAGGAAACATTTTCAAATTCAGTTTGTCTGTCTGCCGATGTATGCGGAGCTTTTGACCCTATTTATCCGGAGGTAAATGAGAAGAATAATACAGCATATTTAAACTGCGGAATAGGAATTATGAAATATACAGGCTCAAGAGGTAAAGGCGGAGCAAGTGATGCAAGTGCGGAATTGGTTGCGAAAATAAGAAATATATTCAATAAGAATGAAGTGTTCTGGCAGATGGCAGAGCTTGGAAAGGTAGACTGCGGCGGCGGCGGAACTATTGCTCAGTATGTTGCAAACCTTAATATTGATGTTCTTGACTGCGGTGTTCCGGTTCTTTCGATGCACTCACCTTATGAGGTTTGCGGAAAGCTTGATATATATATGGCTTATAAAGGTTATCATGCATTCTTTATAGATTCAATAGATTAGT
>CAMCUJ010000160.1 GCA_945878965.1 uncultured Clostridia bacterium | reverse complement strand
ATTATAAATGCACATATACTTACTATGGACGGCAAAGAATTTCAAAGCGGTTATATTGAAACCAAAAACGGCAAAATTACCGCAGTCGGTGAAATGGAGGATTACAACACAACAGTTAATTCAGACTCCGGCGAGGTTATAGATGCAGGCGGAAGACTCACGCTTCCGGGATTTGTTGAGGCACATTCACATCTTGGAATGTGGGAGGACGGATTGGGCTTTGAGGGTGCGGACGGAAACGAGGACACCGACCCATGCACTCCGCAGCTAAGAGCGATTGACTCTGTAAATCCGTTTGATTATTCATTTACTGAAGCACTTATGGGCGGAACTACAACCGCTGTAACGGGCGTTGGAAGTGCGAATCCCATAGGCGGTCAGCTTTCGGCTATAAAGACCTACGGAAAGAGAATTGACGATATGATAGTTAAATCTCCCGTTGCAATCAAGGCGGCACTCGGTGAAAATCCTAAATCCACTTACAATGATAAAAATCAGACTCCGATTACCAGAATGGCAACTGCATTCATAATCCGTGAGGCTCTTTCAAAGGCTATTGAATACAAAAAATCTCTTGATGAATATAACTCAGACCCTGAGGAAAACTCAAAGCCGGATTATGATGCAAAATGCGAGGCACTTCTGCCTGTTCTAAACAAAGAGCTACCTATACATTTTCACGCCCACAGAGCTGACGATATATTTACGGCACTCAGAATCGCTAAAGAATTTGACATTAATATTGCAATTGTTCACTGCACAGAGGGGCATTTAATTGCCGAATATTTAAAAGATGAAAACGTTCCGATATTTTTAGGGCCGTTTCTTACCGACAGGAGCAAGCCTGAGCTTAAAAATTTGAGTATTGAAGCACCCCGAATTTTTGAAGAAAAAAACATTCCGTTTGCAATTACAACCGACCACCCCGAAACTCCGCTTAAATTCTTAAACATTTGTGCCGGAATTGCCGTTCGTGAAGGCCTATCAGAGCTTACAGCACTTAAGTCCGTAACCTCGACGCCTGCAAAAATGCTTGGAATTTTTGACAGAGTCGGTTCAATCACAGTTGGAAAGGACGCAGATATTGTTATATGGAATGATTCGCCGCTTTCAATTATGGGAAAGCCGTATGCAGTTATTGCAGGCGGATGCCGAATTTAATATTGTTTCTGTTTTGTTTTCTATTGTTTTCCTAATTCAATAAAGCAACAGAGCTTAGGACATTTTGCCCTAAGCTCTGTTTTTTCATTTCCCACAAATATAATTCATATTTTAAAAAACGATTAATTTACCTTTATAAGCTCCCATTTCTGATTAGCACTACCGCCATAGCCCCACTGCTGTACATTTGCACCGTTCGATGTCGAACCCGAAGCTATGTCAAGACCGGACTTTGCTCCTGTTACCTTTGTAAGAATCGCATAAGTTCCGTCATCATTCTTCTGAATTTTAAACGTCTGAGCGTCACTGTATGTATTCTGCCAAATCTGAATGTTTGTACCGCTTCCTGTTGAACCGTTGGCTACATCCAAAAGATATGTATTTCCATTTCCAACCTGTGAGTAAATCTTGTAATATCCGTCACCCTCGCTTACAAACTTCCATGTGTTGTAGTATGCACCCGGCTCAGATGCACTCCACTGCTGTACGTTTGTGCCGTTTGCAGAAACTCCTCCTGCTACATCAAGATACTTTCCGCTGTTTACATTCTTTATCATATAAATTCCGCCGTTTGTTATATCAGAATCCGACGCTACTTCTTCAAAAATCCAGTTCTGATGATTTCCGCCGCCGTAGCCCCACTGCTGAACATTTGCTCCGTTTGATGTTGAACCGCCTGCTACATCAAGGGCGGACTTTGCTCCTGTTGACTTTGTAAGAATTGCATAGCTTCCGTCATCATTCTTCTGAAGCTTAAATGTCTGAGCGTCACTGTATGTATTCTGCCAAATCTGAATATTTGTACCGCTTCCTGTTGAACCGTTGGCTAAATCTAAAAGATATGTGTTTCCATCTCCAACCTGTGAGTAAATCTTATAATATCCGTTACCCTCGCTTACTATCTTCCATGTATTATAGTATGCACCGGGTGCTGAGGCACTCCACTGCTGTACGTTTGTTCCGTTTGCAGCAGTTCCGCCTGCTACGTCAAGATACTTTCCGCTG
The DNA here is from genome assembly GCA_945878965.1 of uncultured Clostridia bacterium. GTDB lineage: Bacteria > Bacillota > Clostridia > Monoglobales > Monoglobaceae > CAMCUJ01. Next base: position 2,068 of record CAMCUJ010000160.1, on the reverse strand, counting down.
TTTACATTCTTTATCATATAAATTCCGCCGTCTTTTAAATCAACACTTGAGCTTGACGAACTTGACGAACTTGACGAACCTGATGAACTTGACGAACTTGACGAATTGCTGCCTGATGAGCCCGACGAAGATGTATCGGAAGCATTGTTTGATGTATCCGTATAATTAAAGTTTACAGGTGATGAAACATTCTTGCTTATATAACCGCTGCATTCGCTGTGGTTAATATACTTAAGCTTATCAAAGCTTGTTACCGCACCGCTGTAATTATTACAGAATGACTTAACATCATTTCCGCCGTAAGCACTTATAATCTTATATCCGTAATTTGATGAAGGATTCCAAGTTGTAACCTTGCATGAAGGTGCAGTATAAGCATAAGGTGTGCTTTTAGGTGTTTCGCCTCTGTCGGTATATGAGCCTACATCCTTAAATGTTGCATTTGAATCTACTGTAACCTCGTTATCCCAGTAACCGCTTGATTCCTTCTGATACTTTTCAAAACGCTGAGCGTCAGAATAAACTACCGAACCCGAACCGCACTTTATACTTGCATAACCGTCATTCTTAAGCGATGCTTCATTTCTTACATAATAATTGTTATATACATGAAGTGTACCGTTTCCAAGCTGAGGAGCTCTGTTTACAATTGAAATGAACTTGTTGTACATTACCGAAGCTCTGTCCTCACCAAGTGTATCGGCTCCGAATGCAACGCCCCAGAATTTACGATTGAATATGTTGTACGAAATGCTTACAAAGTCAGGATTTTCAGCTGCATAGCTTGATGTATTCACCCAAATATATTTACCAACCTCATCATAGTATATGTCAAGCGAACTCTCAAATGTACAATGGTCAATCCATACATTCTTTGAACCGTATACGGCAATAGCCATCATATCCTCTACTTCGCCAACAGATGCATGTAAATTCTTGAATATAATATTATCACTCGGTTTTTCACTTTGGAAATAATCATCTGTTCTGAACTTAGGGTCATATAACGTATTTGCGGCATACGAACCAACAATAGTCTTGTTGTCCTCAACTCTTAAATCGTAACCTTCTTTAACGAAACCGCTTATGTCCTTTGTTATAACTATTGTTAAAGGCTCAGTCTTTAAAAGCTGGCTCTTAAGGTCTGAAAAAGTGCTTACATATACAGTTTTACCAAGAAGTCCGCCTATAGTTCCTGCCTTTTCTCCCTCATCAACAACACAGTTTGCGGCAAAACCGTCAAGACCGTCACAGTTTAGCTTCCACTTCTGATTGTTTGCTCCCGTATAATTCTTAACTGTAATTTCGTGTGTTTCTGTATTCCAACTTATTGCAAGATTAGAATTTGCATAGTTTGTAATTTTATAATATAAATAATTACCTAAGAAATCCTTTTCAACGCCTTCAATTCTCCACTTCTGAGTATTATCTCCGCTGTCACTCTTTAAAACACAATAAGCATTGGCTGTTGCTGAATTATTCTCTAAAGAAATAAGTTTGTCTGCGGCAACATTTACTATTTTGTAAACACCGTCGGATACATAGTCAATTCTCCAGTTTTCGTTTTGTGAACCGTTTTGAGTCCATGTATTAAGCTTTGAATTGTCGCCGTAGCCTGTAATATTAAGGTTTCTGTTTCCGCCATATGCCGCAATTTTTACTGTCTGTGCCGGATAACTTAAGTCTGTCTGAGAAGTCGCCGATACACCCTGAATCATTATTGTTGTCATTACCATCATAACCGCAACAACTGCAGCTATAATTCTTGCTGTTTTTCTTAATTTCATTTTCACCACTATACCTTTCTTTCCCGCTTTAGTTTAAGGTTTAAAATCCTTCAAAATTCATATTTCGCCTTAAACTCACCACTAACTTTTAACCACATAATAATTTTAAACAAATAAAAAATTCTAGCCTTTTCAACCGCCCTCCTTTTATTTTAACTTTTTTATTTTAACTTTATTAATTTCATATAAATTTTATCACAAACTACGATAAAATTTCAACAGTATTTACAACAATCTTTCCCCTTTATTTTTGTCTATTTTACCTAAACTTTTGTCCATTT
>CAMCUJ010000159.1 GCA_945878965.1 uncultured Clostridia bacterium | reverse complement strand
GAAAAAATCAAGTGGAACCCGCCGCCTAAGATGCGGGGGACATCTTGATTTAGTTGTATTTTAAAAGACACTATGCGTTTTTACATAGCATCTTTATTGATTGCTATTATTTTATCAATCCCAATTTATACTATCATGAGAAATTGTGCCGTTTTCTATTATATCTTTTTCTGCTTCTGCAAGTGTTTCTTTTTCGCTTGGAGTCAGTTTTGTATAATCGGGATCCCACGCAAGGACAAGCTTTTTAATAAATTCAAGTGCAAAATTTTGTTCACTTTCCGGTAAAATTTCCATCAAGCTAATTACTTTTTTTGTTGTCGCATTCATTTAAAACGCCTCCTATTTATAAATATCTCCTCTTGAATCAATATTCATAATATATAATATTTCTATTTCGCCCTCATCATAATTATATATTATTCTATATTTTCCTATTCTCAGCCTTTTTCTATTGTCTGAATATCCTTGTAAAGGTTTTATATCACCTTTAGGAGGATCTTCTGTTAGTCCCTCAATACCTGTTTTAATCCGTCGTTTTGTTGGTTTATCCAACGTATTAATATATTTAACCGCCTTTTTGCTATATTCTATTTTCACGTTGTAAACCTCCTTAGTACTTAATATTATAACAATATTTTTATCTAATTGCAAGCTTTTTGTAATGTACAAACTATTATTTTGCTGTGTTTTTATATAAATTAAATCGTATCATTTGCTATTATCTCAGCACATTTTTCAATTCCGATATGAGAGCTGTTAAGCATAATCGTATAATTTTTTCTTTCGCCCCATATTCTGCTGGTATAATACTTATAATTTATACTTCTTTTTTTATCTACTTCTTTAGGCGATTGTAAAACTCTGAAAATCTCGTAGAATAGAGATATTTTGAAATTCTCTTTTGCTTATTTTCTCCGTTTGAAGGCTCCATTGTGCAAAGGGAGCTGTCACGAAGTGACTGAGGGATTGTTTTTTCTGCTAAAAAATAATCGATTTTAAAACTCTTGTTTATTAAATTTGACGTCAACATATCTATATCAAAAATTAGATATTAACAGGAATAATTTATCAAAAACTTGTCTATATATAATATAAATAACTAAATCAAGCTTTAAAACCAAAAGAGAGGTGCAGAAATGTCAGGATTACAGGCAGGAATAATTACTATCTTTGACAAAGCGATTAAACAGAATGAAAAAATTAAGGATATGCAAAGAATAAAAGCCGAATACTCGGAAATAAAGCAATGCCTAGACGATGCAAAATATGAACTTAAAAACGCTGAAAACAGTTTTAATCACGTAAGCGACCCTCAATTAATTGATATGTACATCTACAGAATACAATCCGCACAGACACACTATGAGCATCTTCTCGGACAGATGAAAAAATTCAATATTTAACTTTGAGATAACATATAAAAAGGGACTGTTTTAAAATAGTAAGGCAGTCCCTTTTTAATAAATTATTTGTCTGCTGATTTGATATTAGGCTGAATAAAAAATCTACTCGCCTATACTTCCGATACGGCTGATATCATATTCCGTAAGCTGGTATACAAAGTAATTAAGCCAGTTTGAATACAAAAGATTGGCATGTGAACGCCATCTTACAACGGGAACCGAGCTTGGGTCATCATTTTTAAAATAATTCTTCGGTATATCCGGATTGAGTCCCTTTTTCAAATCTCTGAAATACTCATCCGAAAGAGTCTGACTGTCATACTCCGGATGCCCCGATACAAAAAACTGTTTTCCGCTTTTTGCACTTATAATATATATTCCTGCCTCATCTGACTCAGCGAGAATTTCAAGATTCGGATTTTTTTCTATATCCTCACGTCTGAATTCCGTATTTCTCGAATGCGGAGCATAAAATTCATCGTCAAAGCCTCTGAGCAGAATTTTATGGCGTTTATTTTCACAGACTCTGTGCTTAAACACTCCCGAAAGCTTTCTGTCAAGGTCATACTTCTTTATTCCGTAATGATGATAAAGTGCCGCCTGTGCTCCCCAGCATATATGAAGCGTTGAGGTTACATTCTGCTTTGACCAGTCCATTATCTCGCAAAGCTCGTCCCAGTAATCCACATCCTCAAATTCACGTGTTTCAACGGGTGCTCCCGTAATTATAAGTCCGTCAAATTTATTATCCTTAACTTCTTTAAATGTACTGTAGAATTCCTGAAGATGAATACTTGGCGTATTTTTCGGTGTATATGTTGCCGTTTTCATAAACTGTACATTTATCTGAAGAGGCGTATTACCCAAAACTCTCAAAAGCTGAGTTTCGGTTGTTATCTTCGTCGGCATAAGATTTAAAACCAGTATTTCAAGCGGTCTGATATCCTGCCTTAACGCTTTACCCTCTGTCATTACGAATATATTCTCATTATTCAAAACCTCAATTGCAGGCAAATTATCTCTAACCTTAATAGGCATATATATCACCTCTGTCCTGAAATTTTAAGTATAAAAATTATTGTAACACATATTTAAGCTTTTTTCAAGAATATTTTATTTATATATTGCTCATAATACATATAATATATTTTTTAAATCGGAGTGCTTAATAATGAACATTAATTATAATAATTCGGACAACAATGATAATGACAGCAGCAATTCAAACAACAAGGACGAAAATCTTAAGGATTTCGGCAGCATAAAAACCGACGGACGTCACGGCGATATATATTGTATAAGCATAGTAGGTCAAATAGAGGGACACAGTATTCTTCCGCCTCAGACCAAAACCACAAAATATGAACATATAATTCCCCGCCTTGTCGAGATTGAAGAAGACGAGAAAATAAAAGGCCTTTTAATTTTATTAAACACGGTCGGCGGAGATGTGGAAGCCGGACTTGCTATAGCTGAAATGATTGCCAGTATGAGTAAGCCTACAGTTTCAATCGTCCTCGGCGGAGGTCACAGTATAGGTGTTCCGCTTGCCGTTTCCGCCAAATGCTCGTTTATAGTTCCCTCAGCCACTATGACCCTTCACCCGATACGAACAAGCGGAACTGTTATCGGAGTGTCGCAAATGTTTGATTATCTCAGCAAAGTTCAGGACCGAATTGCAGACTTTGTTTCAGAGCACTCAAATATAAGTAAAAATTCTTTTATGGAATATATAATGGAAACCGGTCAGATTGCAAATGATGTGGGAACTATTCTCTTTGGCGAAGAAGCAGTTAAGTGCGGACTGATTGATAAAGTAGGCGGAATCTCCCAAGCTTTAGAAGAAATTAGCAAAATGTTGAATGAAAGTAATAAAAACCGAGCGTTAAAATAAAAAAAGAGTTATTTATTCGCTAAATTTTGAAAAAAGTTTTGATATTATCTTGACAGAACGCTTAAAAATTTGTATAATGTTATGGTAGCAATTTGTGATATTGAATTTTGACAATTTTTGCTTCACAATCCCAGTGTTAAATTCGGAGGGAGGGAAACAAATAATGGCTGAAATAAGAGTTAAAGATAACGAATCATTAGATAGTGCTCTTCGTCGTTTTAAGCGTTCATGTGCGAAAGCGGGCGTTTTATCCGAAGTTAGAAAAAGAGAACATTATGAAAAACCAAGCGTAAAACGCAAGAAGAAATCAGAGGCTGCCAGAAAACGCAAGTTCAGATAATAAATTGAGTTTTATTTGGTTAAAACGCATTTACAATGCGTTAAATTCAATATGAATTTCTCATATTGAGTTATTATTTTAAATTAGCGTCATTAAAAATTATCTCTGAAACCGCTTTCCAAGTTTTTTGGGAGCGGTTTTATTTTTACAAAATCAACTTATGAAACGGAGTGAATGAAAATGGCATTAAAGGAACAGTTAATGGACGATTTAAAGTCTGCAATGAAAGAAAAGGATATAATAAGAAAGAATACTGTACAAATGGTTCGTTCAGCTATTCTTCAATACGAAAAGGACAATCTTAAGGATCTTGACGAGGAAGGTATTCTTGACATAATTGCACGTGAGCTTAAAAAACGTCGTGACGTACTTCCCGACTATGAAAAGAGCGGACGTGATGACCTTATAGCCGATATAAACCGTGAAATTGAAGTTCTTCTTACCTATCTTCCAAAGCAGCTTACGGAGGATGAGCTTCGCACAATAGTTGACGAGGCAATTGCCGAAACAGGTGCGTCAAGTATGAAGGATATGGGAAAGATTATGGCAAATGTTATGCCGAAAACCAAGGGCAGAGCAGACGGAAAAATGATTAACGCTATAGTTAAAGAAAAGCTTTCGTAAAAGCAGTTTATTCTTT
>CAMCUJ010000158.1 GCA_945878965.1 uncultured Clostridia bacterium | reverse complement strand
AGCATTATAATATAACTCTTTCAAGAGAGCAGATGCCAAGCATTGTAACTTCGGGGCTATCGCTTTTCTGCGGAATTACAGAAAGTCAGTATGACTATGACAGCAATGATGAGAGAGGGTATGACTATAATGACGCAAACGACATTGTTGAGATGATGTTCATTAATGAAAAGGAACCGTTTGTGAAATCTGCAAGCTGTGATTTTAAGGTAGATTCAAACGGAAATTTAGTAAACAATATTTTAAGCGGAACTATAGCCGGTTATACAAATGACGGTGCGGAACACAGCATTGGACTCAGAATAGAGATTAACATTAAGGATATCGGCACAACAGCCGCTGACAGATTTGATGTATACGGCTTAATGGGAGATATAAATATGCTTGACGGAAGCACAAGGAGCTTTAAGGAGCTTATTTCCGAATATTCAAGAATTGTTGCAAATGTTAACGGATATGATATATATTTGTCCTGCTACTCTGCGGATAAAATAAATTCTGAGATTTATATAGTTGACAATAAAGAGGTAAGCAACAGTGAATATAATAAAGTGAAGAAAGCTTCTGATACAGAGATTATGTTAGAAACGGATAAATCCGTAAGTATAATTGGTGGAGATGATGAAACTACAGAAATAGTAGTTACGGAGAACTGATTTACACAGCGGAGAAATTCAGTAGGGGCGGATTCAATATCCGCCCGAAAAATCCGAATAAAAAGGGTGTGAAATTATTGAAGGTATTAGAGGTTGACAAGATATCAAAGCTTTATAAAAACGGACGAGGAATAAAGGAATTCAGCTTTGAGATAGAAGAGGGCGATGTTGTAGGTCTGCTCGGACCCAACGGCTCGGGAAAGACTACGTGTATGAAGATTATAGGCGGAATTTGCGGAGCGGACAGCGGAAGCGTGAAAATTTTCGGAGTTGATACGGAGGAGGACAGGGAAACGGCAATGCGTGATGTCGGCTGTCTTATTGAGCTTCCGGCGATATACGGCTATTTATCGGCTAAAAAACAGCTTATGATGATGGCTCAAATTTATGAAGATATAGACGAAAGCCGTGTTGACGAGGTTTTAAAGATAGTTGGACTTGATATGTACAAGAAGGACAAGGCAGGCAGATTTTCGCTCGGAATGAAACAAAGGCTCGGAATTGCTATGGCACTGCTTTCAAATCCGAAGCTTATAATACTTGACGAGCCTATAAACGGTCTTGACATTGAGGGTATTGTTGAGATACGTGAGATTATAACGGCACTTTCGGAAAAGGGAGTTACATTCCTTATATCAAGCCATATTGCAAGTGAGCTTGAAAAGGTTTGCAGCAAGGTTGCGGTTGTGCATCAGGGCGAATTGTTATCGTTTGAAAATGTGGATAAAGCACTTGAATTTAACCCGACACTTGAGGAATACTTCCTTTCAAAGATTAAGGAGAAACGTGGAAGTATTATTGTATAGCGGCGACAGCGGTCGCTTTTTGCACGGCAACACTGTTGCCGTAATTAAGTATTCTCGCTTGCCTAATGACGACAGCAGCAACGGCAGCTTAGTCAGCGAAGCTGACCAATAATACATCTTTCGGCGGCTCGTTGCCGCCGAGAAAAAACGAGAATAAAAAGGAGTGGGAATGTAATGAGTGAAAATGAAAATAGCAGTTTAAGTTCCGGTAAAAACGGTGCTGTATTTATGCAGAAGCTAAGACTGTTTTTTGTTTTATTTAAGAATGAGCTTATGAAGCTTGGAGCGAAAAAGAAATATATTGTATTTTTCATAATAGGAACGGCAATATGCCTTATAAATTTGGGTTTTAAAATGCTTGTAAAGCTGATTTCATCGGGATTCAGCGGAGGAATAATGGGAAATATATTTAAAACAGGGTCAATGACGCTTTCAATGCTCGGATTTTTTACCGAGATTTTTATTCCGTTTATAGCGTTTCTTGCGGCATCTGATTTAATCGGCAACGAATATCAGAGCGGAAGCATACGGGCACTGCTTATAAGACCGGTAAGTCGTACTAAGATATATTTTTCCAAAATTTTAGCAGTATTTTCGGTTTGTGTTATAAGCTTTCTTGGGATTTATGCAGTGAATTTAATTCTTGATGCGATTACGGGAAATCTCAGCGGAGCGGACTTTGTATATTCGCTCAGCGTTTATATTATTGATGTAATTCCTGTTCTTTTAACTGTGCTTTTGGCAGTGTTTATAAACTGCTTGTGCAAAAGCTCGGGAATGTCTATGTTTATAAGCATAGTTGTTTATGCGGCTCTTAAGGTCGGCGGAATTTTCATTCCGAGCCTTAGCGGATTATTGTTTACCGGGTATACGCAGTGGCATAGTCTGTGGCTTGGAACGTCACTTCCTTTTACCGTTATATTAGGTAAGCTTATGCTTATAATCGGATATGCAACAGTGCTTGCTTCGGGCGGTTATTATATATTTTTAAAGAGTGATTTTTAAGGTAATACCGCATAATTACAGTGCGTGTATTGCCTTAAATGAATTATTTAAATCGGGAGAAGATTTGGTATGTCAATTAAGAAAAAGTTTCTGACGTCGGCGATTTTAATGCTGGTTATACCGACGGTTCTTATATTTATTGTGACGGCAGTTATGCTGGCGGTACTTCAGATATTTAATCCCGGTATGGATATATTCAGCCGTGATATTATAAATCAGCCGTTTTTTATAAAGCTTATAATAGTATGGGTAATGGTGATAACCGTAATTGTAATATTTACGGGCTTTGGTATAACTATGTACCTTTCACGGAGTATTTTAGTACCTCTTGGAGAGCTTAAAGATGATATTAAAAAGCTGACAAACGGAAGCTTTGATTTTGAGATTACATATACGAATGATTCTGAGATATCCGAGCTTTGCATTATGCTTGACAAGCTCAGGATAAAGCTTAAGGACAATGTTAAAAGGCAGCTTGATTATGAGCGTGAGAGGAATATGCTTATTGCGAATATTTCGCATGATTTAAAAACGCCCATAACCTCAATCAAGGGCTATGTTGAGGGAGTGCTTGACGGTGTTGCCGATACTCCCGAAAAGAGAGAACGGTATTTAAAAACCGTTCTCAGCAAAACGGAGCTTATGGATGAGCTTATAGACAACCTTTCAATGTATTCAAAGCTGGAGCTTAAAAAGGTTCCGTTCTGCTTTGAATATACAGATATATGTGAGTTTATTTCAAATGAGGTTACGGAGTATATTCCGGAGTTTACTCAGAATGAAATGGAGATAGAAACCGACATACCAAAGGACAGCATTACAGTAAAGCTTGACAGAATTAAAATGCGACGTGTTATATCAAACATATTAAGTAATGCTGTGAAATATAAAAAAGAGGGAAGCGGAAAAGTTAAAGTTAGTATAAATAAGTTTAATCGTGGCACTGTAGTTTCATTTCTTGATAATGGTATAGGAATCAAGAAATCGGAAACAGATAAGGTATTTGAGGGATTTTACAGAAGTGATTCTTCACGAAACAGCAGGATAAAGGGAAATGGTCTCGGACTTTCGATAACTAAGCAAATTATAGAGGAAAGCGGCGGAAAGATATGGATTAAGAGTCGTGAAGGTATTGATACACAGGTAAATATTTATCTGCCCGTGTATGAAGATGGCAATACAGGTACCGAAAAAGGAGTTGACACAGATGAAGATTCTTATAATAGAGGATGATATAAGCATAGCGGAGCTTGAAAGAGATTACTTATCGATAAACGGGATAGAAAGCGACATTGCGGAGGACGGCGAAAAGGGCGTGGAGCTTGCGAAAAGCGGTGACTACAGCCTTATAATTATTGACGTAATGCTTCCGAAGAAGGACGGATTTCGGGTATGCAAGGAAATTCGTGAGGTTAAGGATATTCCGGTAATTTTCCTTTCGGCACGTTCTGACGATATAGACAAAATACGAGGTCTTGGACTCGGTGCGGATGATTACATAACCAAACCCTTCAGTCCGGGCGAGCTTATTGCAAGAGTTAAAGGTCATATTGCAAGGTATGAGGAATTAAGTCTTAAGAAGGCGGTAAAGCACGATATTATAAAGATACGAGGTCTTGAAATTGACAAGTCGGCTCATAAGGTATTTGTAAACGGAAACTCGGTATCAATGCCGGCAAAAGAGTATGAAATTCTATTGTTTCTTGCGGAAAATCCTAATATTGTTTTCAGCAAGGAGCATATATTTGATAGATTATGGGGTATGGACGCATTCGGAGATATGTCAACCGTTACCGTGCATATTCAAAGAATACGTGAAAAGATAGAGGAAAATCCGTCAAAGCCTCAGTATATAGAAAC
>CAMCUJ010000157.1 GCA_945878965.1 uncultured Clostridia bacterium | reverse complement strand
CCGACGGGGACGGCACTTTAGCCAAGATAGTAATTCAGAGTTAAAGCATAAATTGATTTAAAGGAGGAAACTTCAAAATGGTAGTTTTAGTAAAACCAAATGCAGAGGAATCGGAGCTTCAAAAAATAATTAAGCAGCTTGAAAAGAATGAACTTGAGCTTACAATAATGAGAGGTATAGAATGCACAGCGATTGGTCTTATAGGAGATACATCTCAAATAGATGCTGAGCAGTTAATGCTTAATCCTATAATTGAAAGAGTAATGCGTGTTCAGGAGCCTTATAAAAAGGCGAGCCGTAAGTTTCATCCGGACAGAACGATAATTAAAGCAGGAAATGCCGAGATAGGAAAGGATAAGACTTTTACTGTTATTGCAGGGCCTTGCAGTGTTGAAAGTAAGGAACAGATAGAAGAGGTTGCACTTAGCGTAAAAAACAGCGGTGCAAAGCTTATGCGTGGTGGAGCGTTCAAGCCGAGAACATCTCCGTATTCGTTCCAGGGTCTTGAGCTTGAAGGTCTTGAACTTTTAAAGGGTGCAAGAGAAAAGACAGGACTTCCTATAGTAACCGAAATTATGTCGCCGAGAATGGTAGAGATTTTTGACAGAGATGTAGATATCATTCAGGTTGGTGCAAGAAATATGCAGAACTTTGATTTACTTAAGGAGCTTGGAAAGACAAAGAAGCCTATACTTTTAAAGAGAGGTCTTTCATCAACTATTGAAGAATGGCTTATGTCGGCTGAATATATACTTGCAGGCGGAAATCCTAATGTAATTTTCTGCGAAAGAGGAATAAGAACATTTGAAACATATACAAGAAATACGCTTGATTTAAGTGCAATACCGGCTATAAAGAAATTAAGTCATTTACCTGTAATTGTAGATCCGTCACATTCGGCGGGTATGAACTGGATGGTTGAGCCGTTATCACTTGCGGCTATGGCAGTTGGTGCTGACGGACTTATAGTTGAGGTTCATAATAATCCGGCAAAGGCACTTTGTGACGGTGCTCAGTCACTTGATATGCCTCAGTTTGCCGATTTGATGAATAAACTTAAGAAGATGGGCAACAGCTTGGGTATAAATGTTTAAAGATATTTTATTTAGCATATTTCCGATATCTGTTGCGGCTTAAATCTATGTTTATTAATTAATATATTAAAAAGTAAAGATTAGAAATTAATATTGATTATACATATACAGATAGAGGAATAATGCCGAGATTTAAATCGGTTTATTCCTCTACTCTATTTTTAAGGAGAAAGTTGATGGAAGGTAAGTTTAAAATTGCGGTTATAGGACTTGGAGTTATAGGCGGTTCGCTTGCGTATGCACTTCGTGGTTTTAAAGACTGCGAAATATCGGGTTATGATTTGAATGAGGATGTTGTAAAGCTTGCAAGAGAACGGGGAGCTATAGACTATGGCTGCCATAGCAGCAAAGAGGCTGTAAAAAATGCGGATTTGATAATAATATGCGTATATCCGGAGTATATACACAAAATAATCGAGGATTGCCGTGATGAGCTGAAAAAAGGTGCGGTTATAACTGATGTTTGCGGAGTTAAAACCGGTATTTCAAAGCGTATTGAGGCAGTTTTGCCAAACGGAGTTTTTTATGTAGGCGGACATCCTATGGCGGGGCGTGAGGTTGACGGATTCATAAATGCGGAAAAGGATTTGTTTGTGGATTCGGGATATATAATTACTCCCGTTGATACATCGGATGATAAGAGCATAAGACTCGTTTATGATATGGCAAAATATATAGGTGCGAGCCGTATAACCGTAAATACGCCAAGCAAGCATGATGAGATTATAGCATATACAAGTGACCTTATGCATATTGCGGCATCGGCGCTGTGCCTTACCTACAATGAGGATATGAACCGTGCATATACCGCCGGTTCATTCAGGGACTGTACAAGAATTGCCTTGATTAATCCGGAGCTTTGGGCAGAGCTGTTTCTTTCAAACAAGAAGAACACACTTTTTGAGATAGACAGATTTTTGGATAATATAAATGAGTTAAGAACAGCGATTGATAATGATGATTTTGATAAGCTATATTCTCTTTTAAGCAAGGTAAGGGAAAATAAGATAAAGATGCAGAATTCAGAACCTGAGGAAATAAAGCTTAATGATAAGAGTTTAAAATAAATGCCGTATGGCGGAAACGGAGAATTATGATATGCAGAGATTAAGGGTTAATATTCCGAAGCGTGAATATGATATTTGTATAGGATACGGACTTTTTGAAAAGGTAGGAGAGCTTATAGGCGAGGTATTCGGCGGTGAAAAGATAGCTGTTGTTACCGACAGTAATGTCGGACCGCTTTATGCCGAAAAGTTTTTAAATCAGCTTACCGAAAAAGGCTATGAGGTAAAGCTTATAGAGATTCCGTTCGGCGAAAAGAGTAAATCCTCAGAGATGCTTGAAAAGCTTTATACGGAAATGCTTGAGTTTAAAATTACAAGGACGGATTTAATAGTTGCACTCGGAGGGGGAGTTGTGGGCGATTTAACAGGTTATGCGGCGGCATCGCTTCTTCGCGGAATTCCGTTCGTACAGGTTCCCACAACATTACTTGCGCAGGTTGATTCAAGCGTCGGCGGTAAGGTTGCGATAAATCTAAAGCAGGGTAAAAATCTTGTCGGAGCTTTTTATCAGCCGAAGATGGTTATAATTGACCCTAATTGTTTAAAGACATTGGACGACAGAATTTTAATGGATGGAATGGCTGAGGTTATAAAATACGGTGCAATTTATGATAGCAAGCTGTTTGAATTATTAGAAAGTATAAAAACTCGTGAAGAATTATTTGCAAATATCGAAGAAATAGTGTATAATTGTTGTGACATCAAACGTCAGGTAGTTGAGGACGATGAGTATGATACGGGCAAAAGAATGATACTTAACTTCGGGCATACCTTCGGACACGCAATCGAGAAAAAGTATAATTATGAAACATATACGCATGGTGAGGGTGTTGCTGCAGGAATGGTTATGGCTTGTGAATTCGGCGAAAAGACGGGAGTTACTGTGAGCGGTACAACCGAGAGAATGAAGAATATTCTTATGAGTTATGATTTACCTATAGCTGTTGATATAGAGAAGCAGGACATTATAGATGCGGTTGCCGTTGACAAGAAGGGCACAGGAAGCAAGATAAATCTTATTTTGCTTGATGAGATAGGAAAGGTCGTTATAAAGAAGATAGATAAGAACGATTTTGCGAAGTACTGATAAAACGGTGAATGATGTTGTCAGACATAAAAATATTTTCAAAACGGATTTATTCGTTTTTAATGGAGGAAAGCAATGGATATAGTTAATATACAGTCGAAAATGCTTAAAGGAAGAGTTGTGACTCCGCCGTCAAAGAGTGTGGCACACAGAGCGATAATTTCTGCATTTTTATCAAAAGAGGCCTGTGTAATTGAAAACATAGAACTTTCGGAGGATATAAAGGCAACTCTTAATTGCATACGTGAGCTTGGTGCTAAGTATACCTACAGCGCCACGAAGAAGATACTTAAGATAGATAAAAAAACCTCTAATAGGGCATCGAATAAGCCGTTGGTTTTAGATTGTGGAGAGAGCGGTTCGACGCTTAGGTTTTTTATTCCTATAGCACTTTTGACGGGACGTGAGGTTAAATTTACAGGACGGGGAAAGCTTATGCAGCGACCTCAGACCCCATATTTCGATATGTTTGACAAAAAAGGAATTGAATATAGCTGCGATGAAAATTCAATAACCATAAACGGAAAGCTTACAGCCGGGGAGTTTACAATTCCGGGAAATATAAGCTCGCAGTTTATAACGGGACTTTTATTTGCACTTCCGACTCTTGAAAAGAACAGTATAATTGAGGTGGACGGACGTCTTGAGTCACGTTCGTATGTTGACCTTACAATAGACGTACTGAAAACATTCGGAATAAAGATTAAGAATAATAATTATGAGAGTTTTGAGATAGAGGGAAATCAGAAATATAAGCCTATGGATTACAAGGTTGAGAGTGATTATTCGCAGGCTGCATTTTTCTTGGTAGCCGGAGCAATCGGCTGTGACGTTGCGTGTATGAATTTACGTGCGGACAGTCTTCAGGGAGATAAGGCGATAATAGATATAATAAAGCAGACCGGAGCGAGAATTATTGAGGACGAGGGCGGAAAGCTTGTAAAGGCACAGAGAACAGCGGTAATGCACGGAATAACTGTAGATGTCGGCGAAATTCCGGATCTTGTACCGATTCTTGCGGTGTTATTTACGTTCTGTGATGGTGAGAGCCGTATTATAAATGCCGGCAGACTCAGAATTAA
>CAMCUJ010000156.1 GCA_945878965.1 uncultured Clostridia bacterium | reverse complement strand
GTTTCCTATAGAATTAACTGTAAAGCCTCCCATAAGCGACGGTGTTACATTATCTGCATGCCCCTCTATCTCTGCCGCAATTTCTAAAAGCTCATCCTTTGAAAGCTTGGATTTAGCTATTTCATTTGCCGCAATAAGACCGCCGACTATGCTTGCACTGCTGCTGCCGAGTCCTCGTGTTACGGGAACATAATTTTCAAGCTCTATTCTTATACCCTTCGGGGTATAGCCTACCTCTTCAAAAAGTCTGTACATAGACTTATATATAAGATTATTTTCATCCCTTGGCAGAAATTTTCGGCTTTCATCCTTTATTTCAATCTCTATACCGCTGTCTGTTTCCTCTGCACTCACGTAGTTATAAAGTCCTAACGCAACGCCCATGCTGTCAAACCCCGGGCCTAAATTCGCACTGCTTGCCGGAACTCTGACTTTTACCATTATTTCACCAACTTTATTATACTTAAAGCATTAACGCCTTTTTCTTTAAGCATATCTTTTAGCTTTGTTTCTGTCATCTCGGATGTAATTAATCCGATTTCAGTATCATTTGCAATCTTCTTTACAATAAATTCTCCGCTTATTTCATCATTTGAGCTTATACGTACAAAATAACTGTTCTTTCTTTCGGCATTGTCAAGAAGGTATCCCTCCTCTGCCTTAGTCCACATTATTCCTACATTCTTATCCTTATGTCTTACGATATCTATTATATCTCCCACAACAGCACTTGCAGTAGGAAGCATTCCGGCACCTCTGCCATAGAACATTACATCGCCCACAAAGCTGCCGTTTACCATAATTCCGTTGAACACATCATCAATTCCCGAAAGCATATTATCCTTTGGAATAAGCATAGGACAAACCTCAGCGTATACTCCGTTTTCCGCCTTTTCACATAAACCGATAAGCTTTATGGAATAACCAAGCTTATTTGCAAGAGCAACATCGGAAAGAGTAATTTTAGTTATACCCTCTGTCTGAATTTTTTCGCTGTCAACCTCTTTTCCAAATGCTAAAGACGCAAGAATTGCAGTCTTTCGGCAGGTGTCGTGTCCCTCAACATCTGCTGTAGGGTCTTTTTCTGCATAACCGTTTTCCTGTGCTCCCTTAAGTGCCTCATCAAAACTCTTTCCGCAGCTAATCATCTGAGTTAATATATAGTTTGTAGTTCCGTTAAGTATGCCCTTTATATTATTTATCTCATTACCTGCAAGGCAATTTATAAGCGGTCTTATTATAGGTATTCCGCCGCCAACGCTTGCCTCGAACATATAGTTCACACTGTTCGCCTTGGCAATCTCCAAAAGCTCTGTTCCATGCTTTGCAACAAGCTCCTTATTTGATGTTACAACGTGCTTTTTTGCACTAAGTAACTGTTTTGTAAATGTATACGCCGGATTAGTTCCGCCCATTACCTCTACAACAAGCTTTACTTCATCATCATTTAATATATCATTAAAATCCTTTGTAAAGCATTTAAATTCACTGTCAGGAAAATCACGCAAATCAAGAATATATTTTATCTCAACGCTCTCCGAAACCTTTTCAGCGATTGACTCGGCGTTATTTTTTATTATCTCGCCCACTCCTGAGCCTACTACGCCAAATCCCATTATTGCTATTTTCATCTTTTGTATACCTCCGAACTTAATTTAGTATATATTAACCCCAACTATAACCGTAACCATTAAAATATAAATCGTTATCCATTACCCTTAAGTGAATTTAAAACAATTCCCGCTACAAGCTTTGGATAAAAATACGCAGAACGCTGAGGTATTTTCTCTCCAAGCTTTGAGATTTCTTTTATTTCCGAAAGAGTTGTAGGATTTAAGAAAAATGCACACTGATAATCACCCTTTTTCACAAGATCTACAGCATCTTTAGCATCTCGTGTATATAAAATCTTAGACTCATTATCAGTATCAGGCATTATTCCGAAATATCTTTCAAGTACCAACGTATGAAGTATGGTAACATTAAGATGCTTATATGTATCAGACTTATTCGGAACACTTCCGTCCATAAACGCCAAATCCTTAAGCTTAAGTAAATAATAATAATCTCCGCCGGTATAAAGTGCAAAAAGTCTTTCATCAATAACTCCGGCAAGCCGTTCTGTTATTATTTCCGAATAATCGCCGTCTGTAAAGTAAATCTTTGAAACACTAAATTCATCCGTAAGACAATTCACTATCATAATTTCATCAAATTTATCGCCTGCATCGATAAGTCTGAACGTAGGCCATACCCTTATTCCCGGATCCTCCATAGGCACAAGGTACATCATTGTATAATTATACGCTGCCTTTTCATCATAATCTCCATCCTTAAGACGTCTTTCGTTTCTATATTCAAGTGCTGCCTCGTATCTGTGATGACCGTCAACTATAAACAGCTTTTTATCTTCAAATGCCTTTGTAACTTTTTGATTAAATTCCTTATCCTTTATAACCCAAAGTCGTATGCGAATTCTTTCGCAAGTCATAAATTCACACTGAGGCTGACTTGCAGCTGCTTCATCCATATACTCAATCAATTTCTTATCCTCATCCGGAAACAGTGCATACACCGGACTTGTGTTCATCTCAGTTGCCTTTAAAAGATTATATCTGTCAGATTTCATTTTAAAAGTTATTTCCTCACATGACATTACAACTGACTTTGAAAGCTCTTCAAGTTCAACACGTGATACTATTCCTCTTATAGTTATCGGTATTCCGTTATCTATTCCATATGTCTGCTCACAGATATAAAAAGCCTCTTCGGTATCTTTCTCAAGTATTCCGCTGTCAATCCATTCATCAAGATAGTTTCTCGCTTTTGTGTATTTGTCAGAGTCTGCATTCTCTTCATCAATTCCAAAATCAACTCTTACTATATTATATTCACTTTTATCATAAAGCTCTTTCTGAAGCGACGGCACTATTGTATCATATGCCGGCGATGTAACCTCTGATAAATCTATAATTTTATCCGTATTATATCTTATCCCTTTAAACGGTAATACTTTGGCCATAATTTCACTTCCATTCTCTGTATAACCATATTCTCAGAATTAAACTATTCTTTTATATGATACACTAAATTTAATCACTCGTCAAGTTTTTTTATTGTTTTAACCATATTTTATTTCAATAAATGGCTGCCGCATCGATAATAGTTATTGTGCAAAATCACCAATAAGCTGAAAATATCTTAATTTAATTCACCGTTTCGGTATCATATTTCACTGCTGCCAAAAAAGTCAAGACAAATTTCTCGCCTATAAAACGGGAAAATTAATAATTGTAAATTAAATTTTTTTATTTAAAGTTCAATAAACACTGATGCTGTTACATAAAATGCCTTGTATTTTTGATTATAATCTACAAATACTATTTGGGAATTAAGATTTCAATATATTCTGATATATTATTCAGGCATAAATAAAATATACCAAAAAAACAACATCAAGGGCGGTGATTAAAAATGTTAAAAAATAAAAATATAACAAATTCAATCGGATTAAAAGAGCTTATAGGCTCTGCCGTCTGCAATAAATCATACAATTCAATTCTCGGAAGCGTATCGGATATTGTTATAGAACCGCAGGAAAACCGAATTTTCGCTTTTCTTATTATGACTCACAGCTTAATTCCGCTGAGCCGCATTATACTTTTTCACAATATAACAGACATCTCGAGAGGACATATATTTGTAAAATCCGAAAATTCAATAGACAGTCTTTCATCATATAAGTTCCCTAAAAACTCTGTGCTTTACAAACAAGAGGCAAAAGGCAAGCCGCTTTTTTCTGTTAATGAATCCGTAAATCAGCAAACGCTCGGAATTATTAAAAATGCTCGTTTTGACCTTGAAACAGGAGTTATTGAGGAATTTATAATTTCAAAAAATAAATTCAATATGCCGTGGACTAAAAATGAAAAAATTGCTGTAAATAAATTCAGAGTCGATGACAATACTATAATTATTGAATAATCATCATTCTTTTTGAGGAGGTGAAACAAAATGGATTTTTCAAAAGGACTTCTTACAGGTGTTGCAATAACCGCCTGTGCAATGCTTGCCGTAAATCCGCCAAGCAAACGTCAAATGCGTCATGCAAAACGCAGAATTATGACGCAGTATCATAATATGTTTAGGTAATTAGATAATATTGAAATCGGAGCTGTAAAAAAGCTCCGATTTTCTTATATAATTTTTCTTATAAATTTTTAAAATAACTGTTTCCTTTGTCAAGGGGGGGTTGTTCTTTTTGCTCGCCCAAAAAGAACCAAAAACGGCGGTCGGGGAATTCCCCGACACCCCTTAGCGTTCCTTAAAGATTAACTTTGCTTTATTCGGATTTT
>CAMCUJ010000155.1 GCA_945878965.1 uncultured Clostridia bacterium | reverse complement strand
CAATCGTTATATACGGAACCTTAATCATTGCATCAATCTCGATAGTCGGGCAAAGTCTGCTTGTAATCTTGCCCTTTGAAAATTCGTTAATCTTCTTTCTGAACTCGTCAATTCGGCTTGTTTTCATCGAAAGTCCCGCCGCAAGCTCGTGTCCTCCGAACTTTTCCAGTATATCCGAACAATTCTCCAGTGCCTCAAATAAATTATATCCGCTTACACTTCTTCCCGAGCCCTTAGCCTCCTCGCCGTTTACCGCAAACAATATAGACGGCTTATAAAACTTCTCGGTAATCTTAGATGATACTATACCCACAATTCCGTGATGCCAGTTTTCGTGCGGTATAACCAAAATATCATCGTTTAAAAGCTCAGGATTTTCATCTATATAGTCAAGAGCCTCACGAAACATTTCCTGCTCAGTCTGCTGTCTTATTATATTCTCCTTGCATAAATTCTCCGCAAGCTCTCTCGCTCTTTCTCTGTCCTCGGTTAAAAATAACTCAACACTTCTCGATGCACAGCCAAGTCTTCCGCTCGCATTTATTCTTGGTGCAATTATATATCCGATAGTAGATGTTGTAATTCCCTTTTTATTATTAATGTTAGTCGAAACATTAATAAGTGCCTCAAGTCCGATATTCTTTGTATTCTTAAATCTTGCAAGTCCCTCTGTAACTACTATTCTGTTTTCATCGACAAGAGGCGAAATATCCGCAACAGTTCCAAGACAAACCAAATCAGCATATTTATCTATAAGCACATCAAGAGATTTATTATCATCAAGAGCCTGTATAAGCTTAAACGCTACTCCAACTCCGGCAAGATTCTTAAATGGATATTTGCAGTCTTTTCTCTTAGGGTCTATAGCCGCATACGAATCCGGTATCCTCTCCTTACATTCGTGATGGTCTGTAATTATTATATCAAGTCCTATAGATTTTGCATATTCTGTTTCATCAACCGCCGTAATTCCTGTATCTACCGTAATTACAACACGGCTTCCGTTTGCCTTGATTTTATCAAGTGCATCCCTGTTTACGCCATACCCCTCCTGAATCCTGTCAGGTATGTAATAATCAACATCAAGCCCCATTTCCTTGAGATGCTTATACAAAATAGATATACTTGTTATTCCGTCAACATCGTAATCTCCGTATATCGTAATCTTTTCATTATTTGAAAGTGCCTCTTTAATTCGTTTAACCGCCCGATCCATATCCTTAAGCAAATACGGGTCGTGCATCTTAGAAACACTTGAGCATAAAAATCCTTTTATTTCTTCCTCCGTCGATATACCTCTATTATATAGTATTATCGATACCAAAGGTGAGATATTGAATTTTTTTGATATACCCACTACTTTCTCTTTGTCAAACTCTTTAATTAGCCATTTCTTTTCTAACATAACATTTCTCCTAATTTATTTTCGTTATGAATTGTACAATCTTAAAATTCAAATACATCAGTTTTTCAACAATATTTCTAAATTCAAGAATACAATTTCAAAACAGAAAATGTTCCCCGCCTCACAAGAAATACGATAACATTTTTAATTCAGCAGGAAGTTTATTTCCTGCCAAATTAGGGTCTACACCTCTGTTTTTTCATTGAATAACGTGAATATGCCCCTATCAAAGACATAGTAAAAACTATTTTAATATCATTTTATCACTTTTTTATTCAAAACACAATACTTTTTTAAATTTTTTTAACAAAGCCTTTTTACAAACGTCGAATGTTAAGTGTTAATAATGAAATGATTAACACTCGCAACGCCACTTATTTAAGCTCAATCACAGTGACACCGTTTTCACCTTCGCCGTATTTACCATCTCGGTAGCTCTTAACGCTCGGATGCTTTTTAAGCATATTCTGGATACCCTTTCTGAGTATTCCGCTTCCCTTGCCGTGAATTACAGTTATTGTGTGAAGTCCCGACATTACCGATTTATCCATAAATCTCTCTGTTTCATAAAGAGCGGTTTCAAGATCCTGTCCTCTTAAGTCTATTTCGGTCTTAACATCCTTAATCTCCATTGTTCCCCTCTTTGGAGCAAACTTCATAACCTCTTTCTTAACGTTATCATCTTCAAGAACAACCAAATTTGAAATTTTCGATGTAATTTTCATTATTCCGACCTGAATTAAAGCGGTTTCATCTTTCTTGTTAATGCTTAAAACGCTTCCCTTATCGTTAAGATCGATAATCAGAACCGACTGACCTATTTTCAGAGTATTGATATTCGCATTGGACTTATGCGGTGAAACAGTTTTATTTGCATACTTTTTACTCTTTTTAAGCTTAATATTAAGAGATTTCTTAACCTCCTCCATCGCACGATTAAGCTCTTCATCATTCTTTTTCTTTTTAGCCTCTTTAATCTCCTTAAGCATTTCATCGGTTTCATTCTTAGCCTTTTCGATTATCTCCGCCGCCTTTTCGTTGGCACGCTTCATAATCTTAGCCTTTTTAGCGTCAATCTTGTCACGCTCAGCCTTAACCTCAGCCCTTAACCTTTCAAGCTCAGCCTTAAGAGCCTCCTGTTCCTCTCTGTCACGCTCAGCCGTCTGTCTGTTCTTTTCAATAGTTGACAGGATATCCTCAAATTTTATATTTTCCTCACTTAGAACAGCCTTTGCACGGTCTATAATAAACTTTGGAAGTCCCAGCTTTTCAGAAATTGCAAAAGCGTTACTCTTACCCGGAATACCGACTAAAATTCTATATGTTGGACTAAGCGTTTCCACATCAAACTCACAAGAAGCGTTCTCCACTCTATCGGTTGAAATTGCATAAAGCTTGAGCTCACTGTAATGTGTGGTTGCAACAATTTTTGCACCCATTTGACGGATATTCTCAAGAACCGCCGTTGCAAGTGCAGCACCTTCAATAGGGTCGGTTCCTGCACCGAGCTCATCAAATAATGCAAGTGAATTAGGCGTAACACGATTTACTATTCTTACGATATTTTTCATATGTGAAGAAAACGTACTAAGACTTTGTTCAATGCTCTGTTCATCACCTATATCTGCAAATATATCATCATAAACAGGCATAACAGTTCCCTCAGACGCCGGAATCATAAATCCGGATTGGGTCATAAGCGCAAACAAACCTATAGTTTTAAGTATTACTGTCTTACCGCCGGTGTTTGGACCCGTTACAATAAGACTGTCAAAGTCAATTCCAAGACTTATATTTGCCGGAACTACCGTTTTAGGATTAAGAAGCGGATGTCTGCCCTTTACTATATTAAGCTCACAATTTTTACTTATTTGCGGAGTTACAGCATTGATTTGAACAGCGAATTTTGCCTTTGCAAATATAAAATCAAGTTCAGTAATGTTTTCAAAATTCTCTTTAATATCGTCTGCAATCTCGGAAACACGTCCTGTAATTTCATAGAGTATACGTTCAATCTCAGCCTTTTCGGCAATTGAAAGCTCATTAAGCTCATTATTGGCATTAACAACTCCGGACGGTTCAATAAACAGTGTTCCGCCCGATGATGACATATCATGAACTATACCCTGAATTTCACCCTTAAACTCCGCCTTTACAGGAACTACATAACGATTATTTCTTACAGTTACAATTGCGTCCTGAAGAAATTTCTGATAATGTGTTGAACGCACCATATCGCTTAATGTGTCCTTAATTTTAGAAGCGGCTATGCGCTTCTTTCGTCGTATTGAATAAAGCTCTGTGCTTGCGGAATCAGCCATTTCCTCCTCTGAAATAATGGAATTATTTATAAGCTCCTCAATTTCACGGTGTTCGCAAAGGTCATCGAAATATGAATCAAGGAAATCTGTTTTTTCCTCGTGATATTTCTTTAGAGAACGTGAGGTTTTCAGAATTCTTGCAACATTCAAAAGCTCTGACATTGATAATGCTCCGCCCGCCTGTATTCGTTTAAGCACAACCGAAATATCATCAATACGGCTTATATCGGGTGACGAATATTTCATAAGAAGAACAAACGCACTGTCCGTTTCATTAAGCCATCTTACAACCTTTTTATATTCATTTGTAGGTTCAAAATTCAAAATACGTTCCTTCGCTGTTTCATTTACAGCATACCCGGAAATCATTTTAAGTATTTTATTATATTCAAGTGTATTTAGTGTTTTCTTTTCCATTTTATTTTCTCCTTAAATAAACACCGTCTTAGTTAAGTTATGTTCATAATAACTAAATTAATATACATAAAAATTATAGAAAAATAACGTCAAATGATTGACATACGGGCAAATACATGATAAAATAATTAAGCGTATGTGGAGAACATACGCTTAAATGAATTATAATAAAGCTAAATAATGGCTGGAGGTGTATAAAATGGCTGCAAAAGG
>CAMCUJ010000154.1 GCA_945878965.1 uncultured Clostridia bacterium | reverse complement strand
CGGTGGGAAAAAGGTACTCCCACCGAAAAAATCAAGTGCAACCCGCCGCCTAAGAGGCGGGGGACATCTTGATTTAGTTATAAAATACATATCCGTATAAACTGCCGTTTATCACATATTGAATTTTACGACTGCTTTTTTCTGAGTATAATTGCAATAAAGTTCAAATACTTTCCTCCGCCTGCCTCCATTGATTTTCGGTCGCCTACAGCATATTCATTTTCTTGCTTAAGCCAGTCAGCCCATACCTCGTCATTGCTTTCCATCTCATGAACCGAAATCACTTCGGCATTTCTGCTTTGACTCACCATATTACGCCAATAATCAACATCATGCATATAATCAAGCTGTTCGGGAGTCCATGACAGCAATAATTCCGAAGGCAAATTATCGTGACAATCCTTTTTCATACCAGGTATGGAAATGTATATGTAACCTCCGTTTTTTACATAAGGCAACAGCTTTTCGTCCAAAAATTTTGGATCACGTCCGAAATAATTATAGGAATCTATGCTGACCACAGCATCAAAAAATTCTTTTTCAAAAGGAAGTGCCTCTGCATCTGCTTTCACGGGAATAATTTGCTCTTTTGTCAATCCCATATCGTCAAAAAATATTCTGTTTTCCTCAGGGTCGCTCCAAAGGTCAGCGGCATAAACCTTAAATCCGTATTCCTTTGCTAAAAATACCGATGTAAGTCCCTGTCCGCTGCCAAGATCACAAACAACAGCACCCTTTGGAATTTTACTGTTTAGCAGTAATTCTTCCTCAAGCTTAATAGGATTAGGCCCCATAATTTTTGCCTGTAACTCTTTGGTATTGTACTTTTCGCTTAAAATATATTTCATTTAAATCCGCTCCTTATTTTTATATCATTATAGTTTTCTATTTAATCAACGCTTAGAATAATTCACTCTCATATCAGCCTTGCTGCAAAGCGTTCAATATGCTCATGCAGCAGCCTTTTTATTTCTTCCTTATCTGTTCCGCCGTCATAAAGACTGTACATAATATACATCGGAGAATAAAATTCAAGTGCAAGCTGCATTGCCGATTCTTTATCACCGGTAATACTTCCGAATAAATCCGCCATATAATTTACAGGTCCTCCTGCAAGATAATTCTGATAAAGCTGTCGCATTTCTTCGCTTCGATATTGCTCCAAAGTCAGCATTCTGCGAAATAATGATGAAAATTCGTCCTCTGTCCAATACAAAAACTGCTCCTCACTGTAAATTTTAATTTTTTCAATCGAAGTACGTTTATATTTTTCCTCCATTTCGGCAATCGTTCCCTCGGGCATTTCATATTCCTTTGCCCTCTCATAGTCCATCTGCGTCATACGTTCTACAATACTGTCAAAAATATCCCTCTTATTTTTATAGTGCTTATATAATGCCCCCTTTGTCATACCCAGCTCTCCCGATATCCTGCTGACCGAAACCGCTTCATAGCCATCCTTGGCAAACAGCCTGAGCGCCGTTATTAAAATATTTTCCTTTGTATCCGACATCGTTAACACCTCCATTTTGTAAACGATTGTTCACCTTATGTTATAATTATAGCAAACGGTCGTTCACTTGTCAAGCTTTATTTAAAAATAAACTTGACAAAGCAATGATAAAATGATATAATGAGTAAAATTGAATAAGAAAAGCTATGAAGGAAAGAGTAGCTATTGTAAAGCATCAAGAGAGAGAAACGTTTTGCTGGAAGTTTCTTATGGGGAGCAATAGCGAAAACCGCTCCTGAGCTGTAACGCTGAAATAGCAGTAAGCGTTATCGTATTCCTGCGTTAAAGGATAGGATTTGTCAGAATTCGAGTGAAAAATCAAGGTGGAACCGTGCAACAGATATTTATGCACCCTTGACAGTATAGTTATGCTATATTGTTATGGGTGTTTTTCTTATTCAGATAAAAATTCTCAAAGGAGGTAATTGTATTATGAAAATTATTTACAACGACGGAAGAATTGAAGAATGTCCGAAAGAAAACGAATTACACGTTATACGACATACTGCGGCACATATTATGGCGCAGGCGATTAAAAGGCTGTACCCTCATGCGGATTTCGCCTACGGACCCGCAACGGAGAAAGGCTTTTATTATGATGTGGACTTGGGCGAAACCAAGCTTAATGACGATGATTTAGAGCGTATTGAGAATGAAATGTGCAAAATCGTAAAAGAAAATCTTCCGATAAGAGCATCTGTTCTTCCTCGTGAGGAGGCTGTTGCGCTTATGGAGAGCCGAGGCGAAAAGTATAAAATTGAGCATATCGGCGATTTAGATGAAAATGCCCAAATCAGCTTTTACACTCAGGGAGAGTATGTTGATATGTGCGTCGGTCCGCATCTTTGCTACACAAAGGCTCTAAAGGCATTTAAGATTATGGGACAGTCCGGAGCCTATTGGAAAAACGACAAGAACAATACGATGCTTACACGCATAAACGGCATTGCGTTTTCAAGCCAAAAGGAGCTTGACGATTATCTTGTGTTGCTGGAGGAGGCTCAAAAACGTGACCACCGAAAGATAGGCAAGGAAATGAATTTATTTATGATGAGCGAAGAAGCTCCGGGCTTTCCTTTCTTTCTTCCAAAGGGTATGGCGCTTAAGAACGCCTTAATAGATTACTGGCGTGAGATACACACACGTCAGAATTATGTTGAAGTGTCAACACCTATGATTATGAACAGACATTTATGGGAAACAAGCGGTCACTGGGATCATTACAAGGATAATATGTATTCCACGGTAATTGATGAAGATACCTATTGCATTAAGCCTATGAACTGTCCGGGAGGTGTAATGGTATATGCCTCAAAGCCTCACAGCTACCGTGAGCTGCCTATGCGAGTAGGCGAGCTTGGTTTGGTTCACCGTCATGAGCTTAAAGGAGCGCTTCACGGATTGTTCAGAGTCCGCTGCTTCACTCAGGATGATGCACATATTTTTATGCGCCGTGAACAGATTACAGATGAAATAATAAGCGTTGTTGACCTTATCAATGAGGTTTATACAAAATTCGGATTTAAATATTCGGTTGAGCTGTCAACCCGACCTACCGACAGTATGGGCAGTGACGAAGACTGGGAAGCTGCAACGGAAGGCCTCAAAAATGCTCTTACAAAATTAAATCTTCCATACACAATAAATGAAGGTGACGGTGCATTTTACGGTCCGAAAATCGACTTTCACTTAGAGGATTCCTTGGGACGTACATGGCAGTGCGGGACTATTCAGCTTGATTTCCAGATGCCGATTAATTTCGATCTTGAATATATTGACGAAAACGGTGAAAAGCAAAGACCTATTATGATACACCGTGTTTGTTTCGGGTCTATTGAGCGATTTATCGGAATACTTACCGAGCATTTTGCCGGAAAATTTCCTGTTTGGCTGGCACCTACTCAGGCTAAGGTACTTCTTGTTTCAGAGAAATACTCCGAGTACGGAAACAAGGTATATGAGGCTTTGCGTAAAGCTAAGGTACGATGCGAGCTTGATGACAGAAACGAAAAAATCGGTTATATGGTAAGAGAAGCACAGGTTATTAACCGCATACCGTATATGCTGATTGTCGGACAAAAAGAGGCGGAAAGCGGAACTGTTTCGGTACGCAGCCGTGACACCGCACAAACCGAAACAATGCCGTTAAGTGATTTCATTGCAAAAATCACAGATGAAATAAACGAAAGAATTTAAAAAAGGAAAACAGCTTTCTGTACACCTTAAGGCATACGGGAAGCTGTTACGTTTTTCGCAGAATTTCCGATTATACTTATCCGCCTATC
Organism: uncultured Clostridia bacterium; assembly: GCA_945878965.1. Classification (GTDB taxonomy): domain Bacteria; phylum Bacillota; class Clostridia; order Monoglobales; family Monoglobaceae; genus CAMCUJ01. Next base: position 583 of record CAMCUJ010000154.1, on the reverse strand, counting down.
ATTACTCCGATATTTCCGTGAAGTAAAATTCGTATCACTCCGCAAAGAATTAAATGTGACGGATAGTACAAATAGAAAAACCACTTCATACCCTTCCATTTACCACGCTCACCATTATAGCATTTTAAGAATGGTATTGACAATGCAGCAAACATCTGAATTATACCGTAGATTTTATTTATAAATACGAAATATACTATCGCATAGAAAAGCACATATGTCATCATTTCCGTCATCTGTTTTTTAAAGTTACCGTGGTGTGAGCCTATTCCCACTATCGCAAGCACAGCTATACAGCTCCAGTCTGAGCAGAATGTCACCGCACATATTACAAGTATAACGGCTGTTTTCTGCCACCTTTTAAGCTTCTCGCTGTCAGTAACCGCCAACGCTATAAGTCCCCATGCAAGCGACCAAATTACACTTGTTTGGTTAAACACTGTAGTTTTAAACGGAATAAACGGTATTCCGAACGCAAAGTTATATGCAAAATGCGAAATCAGTGCAAACACAAACAGCCTGACGGCATACTTTCCAACAAAAATCGACAAAAGAAAAACCGCAAAGGCTCTGTGACCTTTAC
>CAMCUJ010000153.1 GCA_945878965.1 uncultured Clostridia bacterium | reverse complement strand
ACTCCCACCGAAAAAATCAAGTGGAATCCGCCGCCTAAGATACGGGGGACATCTTAATTTAGTTATAACCAAAGACAGGAAATTTTCCGCCCGGAAAATTCCCGTCTTTTTCAATAAGGCGCAGAGCGCCGTTATTCAACGTTTTCGGTGGGAAAAAGGTACTCCCACCGAAAAAATCAAGTGGAACCCACCGCCTTTAGAGGCGGGGGACATCTTGATTTAGTTATATTATACACTATTTATTATTCAGGGTCAACAACTTCGTAATCTGCGTCAACAACATTATCGTTATTCGGAGCTGAATTATCAGCACCTGCACCGCCGGCTGCAGCATTTGGATCTGCACCCTGATTCGGAGCCGCCTGAGAATAAAGCTTCTCGGAAACTGCATAGAATTTCTTTGACACAGCCTCTGTCTGAGCCTTCACAGCCTCAACATCTATATCCGAATTCTTTAGTAAATCCTTAAGCTTATCTATCTCTGCCTGAATATCAGACTTCTCAGAATCTGAAATCTTATCTCCAAGCTCATTAAGAGTCTTTTCTGTCTGATATACCATTTGGTCAGCAGAATTTCTTGTGTCAACCTCTTCCTTCTTCTTCTTGTCCTCAGCTGCAAATTTTTCAGCTTCCTTAACAGCTTTCTCTATATCCTCATCTGAAAGGTTGGTGCTTGCTGTAATCGTGATATCCTGTGCATTTCCTGTTCCCAAATCCTTAGCTGATACCTTAACAATACCGTTTGCATCAATATCAAAGCTTACTTCAATCTGCGGAACTCCACGAGGAGCAGGCGGAATATTGGTAAGTGAGAATCTTCCAAGTGTCTTATTATAAGCCGCCATTTCTCTTTCACCCTGAAGTACATGAACCTCAACACTTGTCTGACTGTCAGCCGCAGTTGAGAATACCTGACTGTTATGTGTAGGAATTGTTGTATTTCTCTCGATAATCTTTGTAAATACACCGCCCATTGTTTCTATACCAAGTGAAAGCGGAGTTACATCAAGAAGTACCAAGTCCTCAACCTCACCGGCAAGAACACCTGCCTGAATACAAGCTCCAAGTGCAACACATTCATCAGGATTAATTCCCTTATGAGGCTCTTTTCCGATTAATCTCTGAACCGCTTCCTGAACTGCCGGAATTCTTGATGAACCACCAACCAATAATACCTTGTCAATCTGATTTGCAGAAAGATTAGCATCTGATAATGCGTTCTTTGTAGGAACCATTGTCTTTTCAACAAGATCTGCTGTTATCTCATTGAATTTCTGTCTTGTAAGAGTAACGTCAAGGTGCTTAGGACCTGTTGCATCAGCTGTTATAAACGGAAGATTAATGTTTGTGCTCATAACTCCCGAAAGCTCAATTTTAGCCTTTTCAGCCGCCTCTTTAAGTCTTTGAAGTGCCATCTTATCCTGTCTTAAATCTATAGAGTTTTCTTTCTTAAATTCATCTGCAAGATAATTCATAACGGCTTCGTCAAAATCATCACCGCCAAGATGATTGTTACCGCTTGTCGCAAGAACCTCAAATACACCGTCGCCAATCTCAAGAATTGATACGTCAAATGTACCGCCGCCAAGGTCGTATACCATTATCTTCTGCTCGTCGTCCTTGTCAAGTCCGTAAGCAAGTGCAGCAGCTGTAGGCTCGTTTATAATTCTTAAAACCTCAAGACCCGCAATCTTACCTGCATCCTTTGTAGCCTGTCGCTGTGCATCGCTGAAATATGCCGGAACAGTGATTACTGCCTGTGTAACGCTCTCGCCGAGATAGCTTTCAGCATCTGCCTTAAGCTTCTGAAGTATCATTGCAGATACCTCCTGCGGTGAATAGCTCTTATCATCAATTGATACCTTCTTAGACGTTCCCATATCACGTTTTATGGAAATAATAGTTCTTTCAGGATTTGTTATAGCCTGTCTTTTTGCTACCTGTCCGACCAATCTTTCACCTGTCTTTGTGAATGCCACAACCGAAGGTGTAGTTCTTGCACCCTCCGGATTTGCAATAACTGTAGGCTCGCCGCCTTCCATTACAGCAACACATGAATTTGTTGTTCCTAAATCAATTCCTATAATTTTTCCCATTTTGTATTACATCCTTTCTTTATGTTCTGCCTTAATTACTTAATATTAACATATCTTAAATCATCAATTGGCAACCTTAACCATAGAATGTCTGATTACTTTACCTTTATAGCTATAGCCCTTCATAAATTCTTCGGCAATAGCATTCTCTCCAAAATTATCATCTTCTATGTGCATCACTGCATTATGAAGATTAGGGTCGAATTCGTTTCCAACTGCTTCTATTTCATCAATTCCAAGAGCGGTGAAAACTTCACCAAACTGCTTCTCTATCATCTTAACTCCATCGGCAAGATTCTGAGAATCAGCATCCTCGCTCGCATTAACTGCTCTTTTAAGGTTATCAAGTATCGGAAGAATTTCAGCTATGGTATCACAAACCGCTGTAGAATAAAGCTCTTCTTTTTCCTTTGAAGTACGCTTTTTAAAGTTGTCATATTCTGCAACAGTTCTCATATACCTATCCTTCATAGCATCAAGTTCAGCTTTAAGCTTTTCTTCTTCGCTTAATTCGGATTCACTCTCAGCTGAATTATTTTCCGCTTCCTCAGCATTAACTGTTTCTTCGCATTCGGAATTTTCTATCTGTTCCTCAGTTATATTCTCGTTATTCTCCATTTATGTCATCTCCTTTTTCCTTTAAAAATTTTCGGGAGTATATCTTCTTTTAAGTGCTTTGCTTAGCTCATCACTTACAAATTCAAGATGTGAAACCACCTTTGAATAATCCATTCGCATAGGTCCAACTACTCCGATAACACCATACATATCATCGCTTACCTGATAACCGGATAAAACAATTCCGTTATCTTTAAGCTTTGGAGAAACGCTCTCTCCGCCGATTAAAACTTTAATTCCTTTTCCGCGCGGTGCCATATCGGTAAGATTACCAAGATCTTTTTTATCCTCAAACACTTCAAATATTTCTTTAATTTTATTAATGTCATTATATTCCGGAAACCTCAGAATATTTGTAAGACCCTCAGCATAAACCTCTTTATTGTCCATTTCGCATATTGCCTGATGAACAAGGTCTAAAACCGATGAAAGAATTTCCACATTAACTCCGACAGCATTTTGAATCTCCATTATATCATCAAGATTGATGGAAGTCAAAGTTTTTCCTGCAAGACGTCTGTTAAGTATAGGATTAAGCTTTTCAATAAACTCCTCGGAAACAGGTTCACGAAGTCTTAAAAGCTTATTTTTTATCATTCCCATATCTGCTGTAATTATTACCATTATAGTATATTCATCAACCAAAACAAGCTTTAAAGCTCTAACAACACGTCTGTCGAATGATGGCATAATTCCGATAATCGGAAGGCTGGTATGAGTCGAAAACAGTGTAGAAACCTGTTTTACAATATCATCCATTTCCTTTATATGAGAAAGAAGTTCGTCTTTAAGACGGGTGATTTCTCTTGCGGTCATTTCATAACGATTCATAAGAGAATTTACATAGAATTTATAACCCTCTTTTGAAGGGATTCTACCGCTTGAAGCATGAGGCTGAAGCAAAAGTCCCATATCCTCAAGATCGCCCATCTCGTTTCTTATGGTTGCCGCACTTATGTTAAGTTCCGGCTTCTTTGCAATACTTCTTGAGCCTACAGGCTCAGCCGTACTTATGTAGTCCTCGACTATAGCCTGAAGTATAAGCTTTTTTCTGTCATCTAAATTCATAATCTACCTCACTTTTCCCGGCAAACAGCCGTTTTGCAACGTATCTTGTTATCCGATTACGGTTTAAATGTCGTTTATTCGTTACACATTCCGCTTCTAATTTACGAATTCAGAATTCCTTTTTGTTAGCACTCATTTAAGTAGAGTGCTAAAACCTATTAATAGAATACCACTATATATTGAATTTGTCAATACCCAATTTAAAAAAAATCAAAATTTATTTATAAAACTAAATCAAGATGTCCCCGTATCTTAGGCGGCGGGTTCCACTTGATTTTTTCGGCGGGAGTACCTTTTTCCCACCGAAAACGGTGAATAACGGCGCTCTGCGCCTTATTGAAAATTTATTGAGGAACTTTGCAGAAAAAAGTAATGTATGAAATGTATAATTTTCTAAGACATTTCCGAAAGACTTGGCCACGAAAAGGTTGATACTACAATGAATATATACGGTCATCTGTACCCGAACAAGCAACAGGCACTTGCAAGTGAACTTGATAAAATAAATAACCATACAACAAATAATATATCAGACAAAAATACTGATAATTGAGATAATTTTATTTTTTAGGCTCTATAATAAATGTTGGGGTATACAACAAATAGAGCTTGATAAA
>CAMCUJ010000152.1 GCA_945878965.1 uncultured Clostridia bacterium | reverse complement strand
CTAAATCAAGATGTCCCTCGCATCTTAGGCGGCGGGTTCCACTTGATTTTTTCGGCGGGAGTACCTTTTTCCCACCGAAAACGTTGAATAACGGCGCTCTGCGCCTTATTGAAAGTTGTAGGGGCGATTCTATATCCGCCCGTGCGAGGTAAGTCATATACGAAAAAACACAGCTTGGAGAGAAAATACTCTTTCTAAGCTGTGTTTTAATTTTGAATTTATTCACTCTCTACTATTCCCATTCGTGAAAAATTCAATGGCATCACGAATGTTTTGACACGGATAAACCTTAATCTTATCGAATTTTTTTAGCTTTTTGGCATCATAAGCCGGAATTATACACTTCTTAAATCCAAGCTTTTCCGCTTCATTTATGCGATTTTCAAGGAAAGGACAGGAACGGAGTTCACCCGTAAGACCAACCTCGCCGATTGCGATTAAATCCTCGCTTAAAGGGATATTCTTAAAGCTTGATACAAGCGCCATTATAATTCCCATATCTATGGCAGTTTCAAATATTTTAAGTCCGCCTACAATGTTTATATATGCGTCATGGCTTGCAAGATTTAATCCGGCAGTCTTTTCAAGCACCGCAATAAGCATTTGTGCTCTGCCAAGGTCAATTCCGCTTGCCATTCGGCGTGGATTTCCGAAAAATGAACGTGATACGAGAGCCTGAACCTCGGCAAGAACAGGTCGTGTTCCCTCCATTGAGCAGATTATACATGAACCCGGAGCATTATGCGGCCGTCCTGAAATAAGGGCAAGCGATGGATTTGGAACCTCGTGGAGTCCGTCGCCGTTCATCTCAAATACGCCGATTTCGTTTGTAGAGCCGAAACGGTTCTTGACCGCTCTTAAAATTCTGTAAATCTGGTTTCTGTCACCCTCAAAGTATAAAACCGTGTCTACTATATGCTCAAGCACCTTAGGCCCCGCAATTGCACCCTCTTTGGTTACGTGTCCTACAAGAAATACAGCAATTGAATGTTCCTTTGCAATCTTCATAAGTACAGAGGCTGTGTCACGTATCTGAGATACATTTCCCGGTGCAGAGCCGATCTCGGGATTATACATTGTCTGAACAGAGTCAACTATGAGTATATCAGGCTTTTCTTTGAAAATACATTCCGTTATAATTGACATATTGGTTTCCGAATATATTTTAAGATTAGGGGTGGTAATTCCAAGTCTTTCGGCTCTAAGCTTAATCTGACGCTGTGATTCCTCGCCCGATACATAAAGAATATTCTGACTTTCGCCGAGCTTTTCACAAATCTGAAGAAGAAGAGTAGATTTACCGATACCCGGGTCACCGCCTACCAAAACTAATGAGCCGACTACTATTCCTCCGCCAAGTACACGGTCAAGCTCGCTTGTTTTGGTTAAAATTCTGTCCTCGTCCTCGGTTTCTATCTCGTTAAGCTTTTTCGGTGATGAGGATATAAAGCTTTTTGCTCCGAGTGCTGCGACAGATGAGCCGCCGCCGGATTTAGGGGTCTGAATTACAGTTTCTTCCTCCATAGTATTCCATTGTCCGCAGCCTGTGCATTTTCCCATCCATTTAGGCGATGTAGTTCCACATTCACTGCATACAAAGACAGTTTTTGTTTTCATAATAGTTATTACCTTTCTTTTTACTTACTTAATCTTAGTTTAATATAATTTACAGCTTTTGTCCAGTAATTTTTTTAATGCGTAATTTATAGTGCGTAATGAGTAAATAATTCAAATGAAAACATAGAAGTAATTGAATATTATTTAGAATAGTAAATTAATTTAATTGTATATTTACAAACATAAATGAGTATGCTATAATAAAGCAGAAAGGATGTGGACAATTTGAAAATTTCATATAATAAATTATTTGGTATATTGGAACAGAAAAATTTAACAAAAACAGAGTTAAGAAAAAATACAAAAATTTCTACAGCTACTCTCGCAAAGTTATCTAAAAATGAACCGGTAGCAATGAAAGTAATAGAAGATATTTGTAATTTTTTAAATTGTCAACCGGGAGATATTATGGAGATGAAAAAAGAAATTGATAAAAATTCTTTATTATATAGACTAAGAGAAGAAAAGAAAATTAAATTGAAAGGTGGTATATACCATCAAACGCAAGTCAAATTAGCATATAACTCTAATCATATTGAAGGCAGTAAATTGACCGAAGAACAAACACGCTATATTTATGAAACTAATACGATAGGACTTACAAAGGAATCGGTAAATGTAGATGATATTATAGAAGCCGTAAATCATTTTCAATGTTTTGATTATATTCTTGATTGTGCAGAAGATATTTTGACAGAAAATATTATAAAGAAACTCCATTTAATATTAAAGTCCAATGCTTCTGACAGTAGATTAGAATGGTTTGCTGCAGGAGAATATAAACAACGTCCTAATATGGTTGGAGATTCTAAAACAACACCTCCGAGCAAGGTAAAAAAGGAGATGCAAAGACTTTTATTTGAATATCAACAAAAGGATAATATTATTTTTGAGGATATCATTGAATTTCATTATCGTTTTGAAAAAATACACCCATTTCAAGACGGAAATGGGAGAGTGGGACGCTTAATAATCTTTAAGGAGTGTTTGAAATATAACATAATTCCCTTTATTATTGATGAACGACATAAATTATATTATTACAGAGGGTTAAAAGAATTTGAAAATGAACGAGGATATTTAACAGATACTTGTTTATCGGCACAAGATGTATACACTGAAATGTTAAAATATTTTGATGAATAATTAATTTTATACCCATTACAGAAGGCATTAACAAAAATCGTTATTGTCCTTGCTGTTTGGAGAATGAAACAATACAACTTTGCTATTTATTACCTAATTTTTGCAATATAAAATGTGAAACAATAGATATACAATTTTTTTCAAAAAAAATATAAGAAATTTTGAATATTACTATTGATATTTGCTTAGATTTAGTATATAATAAAATTTAAGATGAAGGAGGGTGTCCTGTGGGTCAGTTAGCTGAATACATAATATTTTTTATCGAAGGTATATTATTTTTAATTGGAATATATTATTTGGCAGTCGGAACATTTTCTTTTTCGGTTAAGAGAAAAAAACCCTTGACAGCAAAGGAGAATACCTTTGCACTTGTGGTTGCGGCACACAACGAGGAAGCTGTTATAGGTGATTTAATTGAAAGCCTTAACAATCTTGATTATAATTCTGAAAAGTATGATATTTTTGTTGTTGCGGATAATTGTACCGATAATACGGCAAGTCTTGCCGAAAGTAAGGGTGCTAAGGTTTTAAGACGATTTAACAATGTAAAGCGTGGAAAGGGTTTCGCTCTTGAATATGCCTTTGATTATATATTTTCACTTGAAAAGAAATATGAATATATTGCAGTATTTGATGCTGACAATATTGCGGATAAAGAATTTTTAAAGAATATGAATAATACTGTAAATTGTGGTTATCGTGCGGTTCAGGGTTACCTTGACAGCAAGAATCCATATGATTCATGGCTTACGTTTTCATATTCGCTGTGGTATTGGGTAAATAACCGAGTTGCACAGCTTTCAAGAGGAAATCTTGATATAGGCTGCCGTCTTGGCGGAACAGGTCTTGTTATTGAAACCGAGCTTATAAAGGAATACGGCTGGGGTGCTACCTGTCTTGCCGAGGATACCGAATTTACGTTAAAGCTTGCACTTAACGGCATAAAAGTCGGTTGGTGCAATGAGGCGGTTATATATGATGAAAAGCCTATAGGAATGCAAACTTCATATAATCAGAGAGTAAGATGGATGCAGGGTCTTGCGGATGTTGCAAAGAGATTTGTAAAGCCTCTTATTAAAAAGGCTGTCAATGAAAAGAATGCAATGCCGCTTCATATGCTGCTTAATTTCTGGGGTGATACACTTCACCCGATTTGTCTTGGACTTTTTACTTTTATAAGTATTTTAGCATTTATAACCAATATAAATCCGAATATGGAATTTTTAATTGTAGGTTCATGGACTAATCCGATAAACAGCTTCATTTTGAATTTTTATGTTCTTGCAAGCTGGATTGAGATAATTGTAGGCTTATATGCAGACGGTAAATTCGATAAGAGAATTATACAAAACATCGGTGGATTTTTTGTGTATATGGTATCATGGATTCCGATTGGAATTGTCGGAACACTTAAAAAGAATAATTCGGAGTGGTTTCATACACCTCATACTGCTAAAAAGAAATAAAGATATTTAAATATAGTTTATTAAATTTGGAAATTTACTTTATATCGATGAGTTTTTTCATAATTTCCTTTCTAAAAAAGAAGTCTTTAAGTCACATTGTGATTTTAAGGCTTCTTTTTTTGGCTCTTTGTCAATAGTGGGGGTCAAAAATATAATGGAATTAAGATGGT
>CAMCUJ010000151.1 GCA_945878965.1 uncultured Clostridia bacterium | reverse complement strand
GCTTTGATTTTAGCTTTTCTTTTTCTCCATTCTCATCATACTGTCTTTTTCAAGGGGAAAATCCACCTTTATTTTAACTATACTCTGAGGTCTGTTTGCAACATCAAGCTCATTTCCGTCCGCATCGGTCATAACCTCGATTTTTTGAGTAAAGAATTTGCCGTAAGGCCTTAAAAACTCAACGGTATCCCCTTTAAAGAACCTGTTCTTCTGAATTATAGAGGCTGTTTTTGTTTCTTCATCATAATCCGCCACAATTCCCACCAAATCATATTCACGAATATATGAGCTGCTCGCATAATGCTGTTCGGTTCCGCCGGGCTTTCCAAAGTAAAATCCTGTAGTATAATCTCTGTGGCTCACCTTTTTAAGCTCATTTATCCACTCGGGATCTATCTTAAAGTTCTTTGGATCCTCAAAATACTTATCAATTGCCTCACGATACATTTTTACAACCGTTGCAACATAATATTCAGACTTAACTCTGCCCTCTATCTTAAAGCTGGTAACACCCGCTTCAATAAGCTTGTCAACGTGTTCTATCATACACAAATCCTTTGAATTATATATGAATGTTCCACGCTCGTTTTCAAACACAGGCATATATTCACCCGGTCTTTGCTCTTCCATCAAGAAATACTTCCATCTGCACGGATGAGCACACTGACCCTGATTACTGTCCCTGCCTGTCATATAATTACTGAGCAGACATCTTCCCGAATAAGATATGCACATTGCACCGTGTACAAATGCCTCAATCTCCAAATCATCGGGAGTGTTATCACGTATTTCACGAATTTCATCAAATGACATCTCACGTGCCACAACAACACGCTTTGCTCCAAGCTTATACCACATATTCGCACTTCGATAATTTACGTTATTTGCCTGAGTGCTTACGTGAATTTCAAGGTTTGGTGCAAGCTCACGGGTCATATCAAATAAACCGAGATCGGAAATTATAACCGCATCAACCTCAGTCTTAACCGCTTCCTTTAAAAAATCGGCATATTCCTCAATATCACTGTTATGCGGAATTATATTTGCGGTAAGGTAGACCTTTTTACCTCTTTCATGAGCAAACTGAACTCCCTCTTTCATTTCTTCAAAAGTGAAGTTGTCCGCCGCAACTCTGAGCGAAAATTCTTCTCCGCCGATATACACTGCATCCGCACCATATATTATAGCTTTTTTAAGCTTTTCAAGATTTCCCGCCGGTGCAAGAAGCTCCGGCTTATTTATTTTATTACTCATTATTTTCTCCAACTTTAAATTTATATAAATTTAGTTTATGTATAAAACATTTTTATATTCGCAAACACCCTTTGCAATTCCCTCAGCAATTTTTGCCTGTCCGCTTTCAGAGCCAAGTACCAAAGCATCCTCTTCTCTGTCTATAAATCCTGTTTCAACCAAGATTGCCGGCATAAGCGTTTCACGAATTACAACAAAATTTGCCGTCTTTACCTTTCGATCCCTCATATCGGCAGTTTCTACGATATTCTTCTGAACAGCCTTTGCAAGCTCATAGCCCGATGAAGTTTCGGAATAGCAATAAGTTTCAACACCCGTTCCGCCTCCGGCATTACAGTGTATGGAAATAAATATCTCCGCCATAGCTGAATTTGCCATCTCGCAGCGTTTATAAAGACTTTCATTTACCGAAGTATTCGCAACACTTGAAGTCATAGCTTCTCGTGACATTATAACCGTAAAACCGTTCTTTTCAAGCATTGTCTTAAGCTTATTTGCAATCTGCCATGTTACCTCTTCTTCCTTAAGTCCCGAGCCTCTTGCACCCGTATCCGAGCCATCATAATTGTGACCCGCATCTATAAACACAAGATTTTCAACAAAGCCTGAAGGACGTTGGGCTTGCTGAGTATTCACACTCTCGCTCGGAGCCGCTGTCGGTGCCGGAGTCGCTGTAGGCTTGGGAGTAGGCAACGCAACAGGTTCTTCGCTTACCGACGGCTTAACTTCTTCGCCCTTAGAATTCTCTTTTTCAAAAAATGTATTATATATTATCTGAGAAGCACACGCTCTTGAAATAGGCTTTTCTATAACTCCCGAGGTATTAGCAAGAATACCGTTATTTCCGGCAGTTTCAAGATATCCGGAATACCATTTGGAATCGGAGTTTGAAGCCGCTTTAGCCTCTTCCTCAAGTCCTGCCGCACATACTGCAATCTTTACGGCTTGTTCATAGGTTATAGTATTTTCCGGGTCAAACGTTCCGTCACCCATTCCGTTGATAAGATTTTTATCATAGCAGGCATAGATATAGTTTCTGCCCCAGTAACCATCGTTTATATCCGAAAAAGGTATTTTTTTTGATGAATAGCTGTCTGTATCAACATTCATAGCCGTAGTTATAAGCTTACAGAATTCCGAGCGTTTAAGCGAATTATCAGGATAAAACTTCCCGTCATCATAACCGTTTACAATACCGCGGCTTGCAAGCTGCATTATCGCATCGTACGCAAAGTTTGATGATGATAAATCCGAAAACTCCGCTCCGTATACAATTGTATGCGGTAATATAACAGTAAGTAAAATCACAATTAAAACGCTTAAGTTTAACAATTTCTTTTCAAATCTCATTTTTTATCACCTAAACATTTGCTTTTTCTTTTGCTAAGTTAAATTACACTTACTATTATTATAAATCATTTTTCTTTTAATTTCAAGTATATTTCACATTTTCGTATATTAAATATATGTTACAATTCTTCATTTTTCACAAAACCGAATATATTATACATACAGAAAATCCTGCTTACATCATTTCAGCAGGTATTTTCCATAACAAAATTCAATTTTAAATTTTAAAATATCAAGGTTTGTAAATCATCTTAGGAATCTAACTATATTATCCTTATCTATACTATTAATAAGAGCCGTCTGTTTAGATATAACTCCGGTATTTGCAAGATCCGCAAGATGCTTATCAAGAGTCTGCATACCGTCAGACATACTTGTCTGCATAGAAGATGTAATCTGATGTGTTTTATCATCACGAATAAGATTACGTATGGCATCGGTTGCAAACATTATTTCAAGTGCCGCACATCTACCCTCTCCGTTAGCCTTAGGAACAAGACGCTGGGTTACAACACCCTCCAAAACTGTTGAAAGCTGTGAACGAACCTGATTCTGCTGTCCGGCAGGGAAGCTGTCAATAATTCTGTTAATTGTGGTTGATGCACCTATTGTATGTAGAGTTGAAAATACCAAGTGACCTGTTTCAGCAGCAGTTATAGCGGCAGAAATTGTTTCGGGGTCACGCATCTCACCTACAAGAATTATATCGGGATCTTCACGAAGGGCAGCTCTAAGTGAACTTGCGAATGATTTGGTATCATCACCGACTTCTCTTTGATTAATTATACAGTTCTTATGACTGTGAACATACTCGATCGGATCCTCTATAGTTATAATATGCTCGCTTCTGTAAGTATTTATTGTATCAATCATTGCAGCAAGAGTTGTAGATTTACCGGAACCTGTAGGACCTGTTACAAGCACAAGACCTTTTCTGAGCGTTGTAAACTTCTTAACCGACTGCGGCAAATTAAGCTTTTCAAACGACGGAATTGACTCGGCAAGAAGTCTTATAGCCGCCGCATAACAGCCGCTCTGCTTATAAACATTTACTCTGAAACGGCCGTAACCTTCAAGCTGGCACGAAAAATCCACTTCACCGACTTCTTCAATTCGCCTTTTCTGATCATCATTCATCATCTGCTCGCAAAGCAGTCTTGAAAGCTCCGGAGTAAGAACCGGATACTGTTCCATTCTGACCATTGCACCTTTGACTCTTGTTACAGGCTTTGTATTAACAGTTATATGAAGGTCACTTGTTCCTATTTCTCTTGCTTCTTTTAAAATATTAAATATATTAATTCCTCTGCCCGGATTTGGTTCAACCGGAACCACTGTGTAATCAATTCCCATTTCCATTTTCAATTTCCTCCCAATAAATCAATAATTAAATAGTATAAGTCGAGCTTATAAACTCATCAAATGAAACTATACCGTTAAATACATGCTCACGGCAGTTGTCCTGAAGGGTGATTGCACCCTCCTTTGCCGCATATTCACGAAGCTCATCGGATGTAGCGTTATTATCAATAAGTGCACGCATTCCCGACGAAACCGCTATAATCTCATGTATCGGAATACGGCCTTTAAACCCGAGATGATTGCAAAAGCTGCAGCCATGCGGTCCGTAAATCTCCCTCGGCTCTGTAATTCCGAGACATTTCATTTCCCATTCATCAGTCATATGAGGCTGTTTACAATACGGACACAGCTTTCTTACAAGACGTTGTGCTATAACTCCTGATACAGATGTTGAAACCATATACGGCTCAACACCCATATTAATAAGTCGTGGTATTGTAGATG
>CAMCUJ010000150.1 GCA_945878965.1 uncultured Clostridia bacterium | reverse complement strand
ATGAAGAAAGCAGTTATGTATTGTGGTTGTGTAATATAAGAAACAGCTTTACCGATTTTATATAAATCGGGTGAGGTGGACCAAATAAATTTGAGATGCAGTCATAGGGGTGCTGCATGTTTAGAAATTGAGGAGGTAAAATAAGATGAAATCAAAAGAAAGCGTAGCAATGATACTTGCCGGCGGACAGGGAAGTAGACTTGGTGCATTGACAACTAATGTTGCAAAGCCTGCCGTACCTTTTGGTGGAAAGTACAGAATTATTGATTTTCCTTTGAGTAACTGTACTCATTCAGGAATAGATACTGTAGGAGTACTAACTCAGTATCAGCCGCTTGAACTAAATACATATATAGGCAGCGGTCAGCCGTGGGATTTGGACAGAAAGCACGGAGGTGTATATGTTCTTCCGCCTTATGTGACAGCCGATAAGGGAGAATGGTACAAAGGAACAGCGAATGCTATTTATCAGAATATCGGATTTATAAGTCAGTTTGACCCTGAATATGTAGTAATTCTTTCGGGTGACCATATTTATAAAATGGATTATTCCAAGATGATTAATGCACACAAGGAAGCTAAGGCAGATGCAACTATAGCTGTAATTGAAGTTCCTTGGGAGGAAGCATCAAGATTCGGAATAATGAATACTGACGATAATATGAATATAGTTGAGTTTGAGGAAAAGCCAAAGGAACCTAAGAACAACTTAGCGTCTATGGGTGTATATGTATTCTCGTGGGAGCCGCTTAAGAAGTATCTTATAGCTGATGAGAATGACAGTAATTCCGAGAACGATTTTGGTAAGAACATTATACCGGCGATGCTTAATGACGGTCTTAAGATGCTTGCATATAAGTTTGACGGATACTGGAAGGATGTTGGAACAGTTCAGAGCCTTTGGGAAGCAAATATGGAGCTTTTAGATGACGTTCCGGCGTTTACGCTTGAGGATGAGGACTGGAAGATATACAGCAAGAATCCGGCAAAGCCGCCTCACTATATAGCACCGTCAGCTAAGGTTAAGAACTGTTATATAACAGAAGGCTGTGAGATATACGGAACTGTTGAGCATTCTATAATTTTTGAGGGTGCAGTTATAGAAGAAGGAGCAATTGTTAAGGACTCTATAATCTTCCCTTGTGCCTATGTTGGTGCTAATGCGGTTGTAAATAAAACTCTTGTGGGACCAAACAGTATTATTGAAGAGGAAGTAAGACTTGGTTCGGATGATAAGTCAGCACTAAGCAATTTCTATAATACAAAGATTTGTACTGATGATATAAGTCTTATAGGCGGAAATGTTATAATTGACAAAGGGGTAAAGATTGCAAAGGGCTCTATGGTTACAAGAAACGTAATTAAAGATGCTGATTTACCTAAGAATGAGATTGAAGACGTAAAAGACAAGAGTCACGCTACAGCTTAACAGTGACCAAATGTCTGTGTGCTGTTTTGGATTTTATACAAAACACATATGGACGAAGAAATAAGAGGTGATAAAAATGCAAAATAGTATAATGGGATTGATTTTTGCCGAAAATCCGGAAGTTAATTTAGGTGATTTGACTAAGGGAAGATCGCTTGCAGCGGTTCCTGTCGGAGGCAGATACAGAATAATAGATTTTGTTTTATCCAATATGGTTAATTCGGGAATAATAAATGTAGGTATTACAACCGCACAGAATGCTCAGTCGTTAAATGACCATTTAGGAACAGGTAAGAACTGGGATATGGACAGAAAGGATAACGGTTTATTCGTTCTTCAGCCTGAGGGCGTTGAAGGAAGAATTCAGGGCGGAATAGATATAATTCACGGAATAAGAAGCTATCTTATGAAGAGTAAGCAGGACTATATTATAGTTAGTGACTGTAATACGATATGTAATATTAAGTATGATGATATTGTAAAGTTCCATGAAGAAAAGGGAGCCGATATCACAGTTGTTTATACAGAGGTTGGAAAGCTTACGGATAAGGAAATAGAAAAGCAGATACTTCTTGATATTGATGAGGTAAGCGGAGAGGTTACCGATATTCAGGTTTATCCGTCAAAGCAGAAGAATAATAATTCGTATATGCATATGTTCCTTATAAATAAAGAACTGCTCCTTGAAAAGGTTGAGGATTGTGTAGCACACGGTGAGCATAAGCTTTCCAAAAATCTGCTTCTTGCAAATCTTGATGAGCTTAAAATTTACGCTTATCACTTTGCAGGCTACAGCAAAAAGATTGATAGTGTAAAATCGTTCTTTGAGTTCAACTTAGATTTGCTTAATAAGGATATTAAGGATGAGCTTTTCGGAACAGACAGTGATGATAGAATTTACACAAAGGTTAAGGATACGGTACCTACCAAATATACAAAAACCGCTGATGTATCCGGCTCATTTGTTGCCGATGGATGTATAATAGAGGGTAAGGTAGAGAACAGTATCATTTTCCGTGGTGTTCATATAGGAAAGGGTGCATCTGTTATGAACAGTATAATAATGCAAAATTCCGAGATTATGGATAATTGTTTGCTTGAAAATGTAGTATTTGATAAAGAAGTCATCATAAGAAGCGGTAAAAAGCTTGTGGGACAGAACACTTATCCTATGGTAATAGGAAAGCGTACTATAGTTTAAAACAGCGTAGTATATTTAATTAATATACCAAAAGGATATACCCGGGAATTTATATGTAATCTCTTTTCATGTTGTTTTGTGTTTTGTTGTTTTTTCTTTCTAGTTTCTTTGATTAAGTATGAATTCTCGGGAAAAGCCTTAAAGAAAAAAGTAGAAGGGTGTGTATAAAAATGAGTAATATATTAATGGTATCATCAGAGGTTTCACCTTTTGCTAAAACAGGAGGTCTTGGAGATGTTTTGGGAGCGCTTCCGCAGGCACTCGCAAAGCTTGGTAATGATGTTCGTGTAGTAATGCCAAAGTATGGCTGTATACCTAATGAGTATAAGCAGCAGATGGAATATAAGTTCTTTATATATGTTCCTTTAAGCTGGAGAAGAAAATATTGCGGAGTATTTGAGCTTAAAAAAGACGGTGTTACTTATTATTTTATAGATAACGAATATTATTTCGGAGACGGGTATATTTATAAGTGGAATGATCTTGAGAGATTTGCGTTTTTTGATAAAGCGGCACTTGAGATTCTTCAGCATTTGGATTTTAAACCGGATTTAATTCATTGTCACGATTGGCAGACCGGAATGATTCCTGTATTACTTGATGCATATTATGCAAGAAATCAATTCTATCAGAATATACATACCATGTTTACTATTCACAATTTGAGATATCAGGGTATTTATACAATAGATTCGGTTTGTGATTTCTTCTCTATAAACAAAGGTTACTTTACAAATGACAAGCTTGAGTTCCACGGCTGTGCGAACCTGCTTAAGGCGGGAATAGTTTATTCTCAGTATGTAACAACCGTAAGTCCGAGTTATGCGGAAGAGATAAAAACTCCTCTTGGCGGTGAGAAGCTGGACGGATTGCTTAGGGCAAGGTCTAATTCACTATTTGGTATTCTCAACGGAATTGATTATGAAGTTAATAATCCGGCTAAAGATAACCTTATATTTGAGAAATACAATGCACGAAATGTTCTTTCGGTTAAGAAGAAGAACAAAGTAGCACTTCAAAAGCAGCTTGGACTTCCTGTGGACGCTGAGAAGGCAGTTATAGGAATAGTATCAAGATTAGTTGACCAGAAGGGATTTGACATCATTGCCAATGCTATGGGTGAGCTTTTAAGAATGGATATTCAGCTTATAGTAGTTGGTACGGGTGAAGCTAAGTATGAGAATATGTTTAAGCACAATGCTTGGTGCAATCCCGGAAAGATTTCTGCAAACATTGTATTTAGCAATGAGCTTGCACATAAGGTTTATGCGGGCTGTGATTTCTTCTT
This sequence comes from uncultured Clostridia bacterium, assembly GCA_945878965.1. Lineage (GTDB taxonomy): Bacteria > Bacillota > Clostridia > Monoglobales > Monoglobaceae > CAMCUJ01. The sequence continues at coordinate 500 of CAMCUJ010000150.1, read as the reverse complement.
GATGCCGTCAATGTTTGAGCCTTGCGGACTTGGACAGCTTATAGCAATGGCATACGGAACTATACCGATTGTAAGGGAAACAGGAGGACTTAGGGATACTGTACAGTCATACAACGAATTTACAGGCGAGGGCAATGGATTCAGTTTTGCACCGTATTCGGCACATGATATGATCCATACGATTTACAGAGCGTTGTCATTCTTCTCAAATAAGCCGGTATGGAATAAGCTTGTAAAACGTGCTATGTCTCAGAACTTCTCTTGGGACGAGTCGGCTAAGAAATATCAGGATTTGTACAAACAGCTTATAGGTTAAAATTTAAAAGGCTTCTTCTTAATGAGAAGCTGTCACCGAATAGGTGACTGATTTATAGATTGTATAGCAATAGTTCTAAATAAAATCGGTGCTGCATATGCGGCACCGATTTTAGTTATACTAAAATATATAACTAAATCAAGATGTCCCCCGTATCTAAAGGCGGTGGGTTCCACTTGATTTT
>CAMCUJ010000149.1 GCA_945878965.1 uncultured Clostridia bacterium | reverse complement strand
GAAAACGTTGAATAACGGCGCTCTGCGCCTTATTGAACTAAATCAAGATGTCCCCGTATCTTAGGCGGCGGGTTCCACTTGATTTTTTCGGCGGGAGTACCTTTTTCCCACCGAAAACGTTGAATAACGGCGCTCTGCGCCTTATTGAACAAACTTGAAAGGAACGATTTTATGATTTTTAAGAATAATAAAGGTAAAAAAATTAATGTTACATATTTAAGCACAAATGAAAAAACCATACAGGAAGCAATTAAAAACTTGATAAAAGCTCACGAAAAAAATTACGGTAAATAACTACAGGGTTTGCTGACGATTATTTTTATTGACCTTTTTGTAAAAAATATTATACTTTTATTATGATATAAATCGGAGGTTTTTATGGCTAATGTATGGAATATCGCAATTTATCTAAGACTTTCAAAAGAGGATGGGGACAAGGATGAAAGCGACAGCATTTCATCACAGAGAACGATTATAAATAATTACATCAATAAAAACATCTCTGATTTCAATATTGTCGAAGAGTTTATCGACGATGGCTATACCGGAACAAACTTTAAAAGACCTGATTTCAAAAGAATGATTACTCAGATTGATGAGGGCAAGATAAATTGTATCATTGTCAAGGATTTATCCAGATTCGGCAGAGATTATATTGGAGTAGGAGAATATCTTGAAAAATATTTTCCTGCCAATGATATAAGATTTATTGCAATTAACGATGGTTATGATACCGTCAGTGCTACAAGCAATGATGAATTTATTATGCCTATTAAAAATATTTTTAATGCTCAATACAGTAAAGATATAAGTAAAAAAGTAAAAAGCTCTTTCAGAGCATTGCAAAATGACGGAAAATTTGTCGGTGCCTTTGCTTCCTATGGCTACAAGAAAAGTGAAAAGGATAGGCATAAGCTTGAGATTGATGAGCCGGCGGCAATTGTCGTAAGAAAAATATTTGAGTTATATAACAGCGGTATCGGAAAAATCAGAATTGCAAGGATACTAAATGAAGATAATATACCTTGTCCATCCGAATATAAAAGATTGAATGGTTTGAATTATACCAACGGACAGCAAATTAAACTTACCAAGTATTGGACATACAGCACTATTCATAATATACTTAAGAATGAAATGTATATTGGCAATATGGTTCAAAACAAAAGTGTAAGGCGAACTGTAAGGGGTAAAGCAAAAAAGAATGATAAGGAAAATTGGATAGTGACTAAATCTACTCACGAACCTATTATTAATATAGATACTTGGAATATTACTCAAAGCTTATTAACCAAAAACACAAGACAGATTAATTTTGAACAGAATGTGGGATTGTTTGCCGGATATATCTTCTGCGAGGATTGCGGGCGGGCGATGAGCAAGATAACAAATGTGTACAAGACTAAGAAACAGGTAACCTATATTTGCGGCTCTTATAAAAGATACGGAGAAAAGACTTGTAAGAGAAATGCCGTTAAAGTCGAAACGCTTGAGCAGATTGTACTTGCTAAGTTAAATGAACAAATCAAAATAGGCGGAGAAATCAAGTATGAAAAAGTAAGATGTACAAAAAACAAAGTTAATTTAAATAAACTTGAATTATTGCTTGAAAAAAATAGCCGAATGAAAAAATCTCTTTATGAAGATTATAAGGAAGGATTATTAACACGAGAGGAATATATGAAGTATAAGGAGGATTACCGGAAAGAGGAAAATTTAATAAAAGGACAAATTGAAGTATTAAATGTTAAGCAAGATGGAGCTGAGGAGCGAGAGGATGAATGGATTGAAAGTTTATTGAAACATAGAAAAATTGAAAAGTTAGACAGAGAAACTATTGCGGAGGTGCTTGATAAGATAATGGTTACTGAGGTTAATAGTGAGCTGAATATAAAAGTATTTTTTAAAATTGAATTAGCATAGTCCATATCTAACATTCCCCCAAGCGGCGTCAAATGATAACGCAACAATTTTTTCATCGCCCTTGTCTACACAGTAAATAGGCAGGTCTTTAGCTGTATTTGCAACCTCTATGGTGCGTTCTTTGCCTATATATAAAAGCGAAATCAGCAAAAGAACTGCCAAAACACATAAAATTCCTGTTTTCTTGCTTATAACCCAGATTTTCATATGAGATTCAGTAGCCTTTCTGCCCGTAGATTTTAAATTCTTCTCCCATTTCGTCTTATTCGGGCGGGTAAAACGAAGTCTTGGGAGCGTTATTTAATATTATTCTGATTTTTCGCAGTTTAGTACAGGTAAAAATAAACTAAAAAATATGTGTTAAAATGCTATTGAAAAAATATATAAAATGTGTTATACTTAATTTACATATAGTAAATTTGTATAATAATTTTTAAATATTAAAAGGATATATAGAGAATTTGAATAAATTTATTAAATCTTACAAAGGTTTAAATACGGAAAACTTTTTTGCAGGGAGGATATAAAATGTTTGTAAGATATAATCAAAGAGCTATGTATATACCGTATGCCGCATATATAATATTCAGCATATCTTTATTTATATTCAAAGGAAAAACAGATTTTAGCAGTATTTTTTGGTGGTATTTGCTGCTCAGCAATGTTGCTATGACATATATAACATTCAGAAAGAAGTTTTCAAGGCACAGTCATGGGTATTGTATGACATTTTTTATGCTTATGCTGATAACCCTTTTTTCGGCGGAATGTCATTGCAGCGGTTCGATGCAGATGATATTTTTTATTATTGTTTGCATTAATTCGCTCTATAATTCGATAGGAATTAATTTGTTTGAAATTATCTACATAACACTTTTGTATTTATCATATTTAATTTTTGCACAAAGTGAGCTTATGATTACGGCAGGCTCGGTAGGCTGGCTGTATATCAGATTTGCTATGCTTTATATAGGTTTTGCGTTAATTACGCTTATAATTGTACTTCAGAAAAAAATTATCAGGGATGCAGCGGAAAGAAATGAGGTGGCAAGAAAAGCTACCCGTGTAAAGTCGGATTTCTTAGCCAATATGAGCCACGAAATACGCACCCCTATGAATGCGGTTCTTGGAATGGTTGAGCTTGCATTAAGATGCGATATGTCCGAGGAAGCCCGTGAATATGTTCGCAATATACGCTCCGCCGGTAAAAATCTGCTTGACATTATCAATGATATACTTGATTTTTCAAAAATTGAGTCCGGGAAAATGCAGATTGTGGAAGCTGAATATGAGGTTATGTCACTTTTGAATGATGTTGTAAATATCACGCACAGTCCGACTGCTAAGAGTGGAGTGGAGTTTATAGTTGATGCAGACCCTGATATGCCAAGACTTTTATTCGGCGATGAGCTTAGAATAAAACAGGCAGTGCTTAATTTTTTGAGCAATGCTATGAAGTTTACAAATTCGGGAAGTATTACGATTAAAATGTCATATCTTAAAAAGGATTACGGAATTAACCTTATGGTATCGATTAAGGATACGGGAATCGGAATCAAGGAAAAGGATATGGATAAGCTGTTTAATTCGTTCCAGCAGCTTGACACTCATAAAAACAGGCGTGTGGAGGGAACGGGTCTTGGTCTTTGTGTATCAAAACAGCTTATTGAGCTTATGGGTGGTTTTATAAATGTTAAAAGTGTTTATAATGAAGGTTCGGAGTTCTCGTTTGTCGTTCCGCAGAATGTTATTGATAAGCGTCCTTGTGTAAATATTGAAAATATTGAAGAATACAACGTTGTTGTGTGTGAGGAGGCTGCCGTGGTAAGACAATCTTTGCTTAAAACACTCAGCGATTTGAAGATTAAATGCTTTGTGTGTGAAAATATTGATGAAATGCTTGATTATATTTCAGGGAACGAGTATACGCATATATTTATTGAATATAAAAGCTATAAAGCAAATAAGGAAAGATTAAAGAATATAGACGGCTCAAAAATAGCGGCATTATATAATGCTAATGAATTTACCGACCACTCGGAAAATATAAGGTTTTTATGTAAACCTGTATATCATTTATCAATAGCTAAAATACTTTGCGGCGAGTACGGAAGTAAAAGACGGGGCATTTTTGATGAAACTCATCAGACTAAATTTACTGCACCTGAGGCAAAAATTCTGCTTGTTGATGATAATGTAGTAAATCTTCGTGTTGCCGAGGGACTTTTAAGACCGTACAATATGAAAATTCAAACGGTTACATCAGGTGTGGAAGCTATAAAGAGAGTTCAGGAGGAAAAGTTTGATATTGTTTTTATGGACCATATGATGCCTGAAATGGACGGAGTCGAAGCAACTAAGACTATACGTGCACTTGGCGGCGAATATTACACAAATCTTACCATTATAGCGCTTACCGCTAATGCGATAAGCGGCGCTAAGGAGTTTTTTATAAAGGAAGGTATGAATGATTTTATATCCAAACCTATAGAAATGCGTGATATGGCGGCAAAGCTTAAGAGATGGCTTCCGGATGATA
>CAMCUJ010000148.1 GCA_945878965.1 uncultured Clostridia bacterium | reverse complement strand
TTAAGGTGTAGTACCTTGCAACAACTAAAACTTGACATTGCTTGATTGGTAGGGGTGAACTGTGTTCGCCCGTGTGAGAACAATCGCTGTCCACTGAGGCTTGTATATTTTTAGATGTTATGAGGTAGTAGGGGCGAACTGTGTTCGCCCGTACAAAAGCCTTGCCGAGATGTGCCTCAGGCACCGACCGCCGTCGCCAAGTTATTTTTTCTTTTTATTCTTCTTTTCCGTCCAGTTCTCCTTAACAACCTGCTTGCTTCTTGCAATTGCCAAAGCACCCTCCGGAACATTATCCGTAATTGTAGAGCCTGCCGCAGTGTATGCTCCCTTTTCAATCCTAACAGGCGAAACCAAATTGCTGTTGCAGCCAATAAACGCATCATCCTCAATAACCGAACGATGCTTATTCTCACCGTCATAGTTCACAACAACAGTTCCGCAGCCGAAATTAACACGGCTTCCGACATCGGCATCTCCTATGTAAGTAAGATGCGATACCTTAGTTCCATCTCCTATGCTTGAATTTTTAACCTCTACAAAGTCGCCTATCTTAACTTTATTTCCTACTCTTGAATTAGGTCTTAAATATGCAAAAGGTCCAACGTGAGTATTATCTCCGACTTTACTGTCAACCGCAACCGAATTTATAACCTCGGTTCCGTTTCCTACCACAGTATTTCTTAATGTTGTTCCCGGACCTATTATGCAATCCTCGCCGATAACAGTTCTGCCCTCAATTATAGTATTCGGATAAATTACCGTATCCATTCCAATCTCTGCCTCAGCACTTATATATGTTGAGCTTGGGTCAATTACCGTTACACCCTTAAGCATAGCATTCTTTACAAGCTTGTCATTTAATATTTTTTCTACCTGAGAAAGCTGTACCCTGTCATTTACGCCGAGAGTTTCTTCAAAGTCTGCAATATATGTTCCTACTGTTTTGCCGTCCTTTAGAAGAATTTCTATAGTATCTGTTATATAATATTCATTTTGCTTGTTATTATTTGTAATCCTTGAAAGTGCCTGTTTTAGTTCATCAAGCTCAAAGAAATACATTCCGGAATTAATCTCACAAATTTTCTGTTCTTCCTCGCTTGCGTCCTTCTGCTCAACTATTCTGCATATTTCGCCGTTCTCTCTTACAATTCTGCCATAACCGAACGGATTTTCGGCAATTGCCGTAATTACTGTTGCCGCTCTGTTATTTTCCTTATGCTCATCAAAAACCTTTTTAAGAGTTTCACTTGAAATAAGCGGAGTATCTCCGTATAAAACCATAACAGTTCCGCTCTTTCCCTCAAGAGGCTTAATTCCTTGCATAACAGCGTGACCCGTTCCAAGCTGTTCATACTGATAAGCATACTCTATATCCTCACCGAGATACGCTTTAACGTCCTCCGCCTTATGTCCGATTACTATTACATTTTCCGTTGAACCGGCTTTTTTAGCCTCGTCTATCACCCACTCAACAAGAGTCTTTCCGCAAAGCTTCTGAAGCGGCTTCGCAGTCTTTGACTTCATTCTTTTTCCTTCGCCTGCCGCAAGAATTATACTATATATTGCCATAGCTTTTCCCTTTCCTTTTAATATTTTTAAGTTTCAGATATTTAATATTTATTATTTAAGCACCTGTATAAAACGCAAATACGCCTTTGCGGAATAAATCCGCAAAGGCAAACCGCTGTCAAGCTCAAGACTTACGCCTTACCGCTTGCACCGAATAAACGCATCTTTTCCTGAACCTTCGCCTGAACATTAATGCGGGCAGGACCTATAATCTTTCTTAAATCGAATATCTCGCTGTCGTTTCCAAGTATCTCACGAACCTTGTCTGTGTATGCAACTCTAAGGTCTGTGTCTATGTTAATCTTGTTTATACCAAGAGATATAGCCTTTGTAATCTCGTCCTCGCCAACGCCCGAAGCACCGTGAAGAACTATCGGCATATTAAGATCCTTCTTTATAACATCAAGTCTGTCATGGTCAAGCTTTGGAACACCCTTATATTTACCGTGAGCAGTTCCGATTGCTATTGCAAGGTAGTCAACCTCTGTTTCGTCAACAAACTGTCTTGCCTCAGCAGGGTTTGTGAACATAGCGTCCTTTTCATCAACTGTAATGTTATCTTCAATACCGCCAAGTCTGCCAAGCTCAGCCTCAACAGATACTCCGCAGGCATGAGCTGCGTCAACTACGGCTCTTGTAAGCTTTATGTTCTCCTCAAGCGGATAGTGTGAACCGTCAATCATAACCGATGTCCAGCCGTTTCTTAAGCACTGCATAGCTGTTTCAAACTTTGTACCGTGGTCTAAATGGAATGCTACAGGAACCTTTGTATTCTTGGCAGCATATCTTATCATCTTAGATAAATATCCCATTCCGGCATAGCTTAAAGCACCTTCCGTTGTCTGAATAAATACCGGTGCGTTTTCTTCTTCTGCCGCCGCAATTACAGCCTGAAGCATTTCCATATTTACTACATTGAATGCTCCAACCGCATATTTATTCTTGTGTGCATGATCTAATATTTCTTTTCCTGTTACTAACATCTTTGCCTCCTGTCTGCCGCATAACCGACAACTTAATTTATTTATTAATTAATTTATTTAAAAGACATTAACATTTTTATGCTTTATGTCCTTTCAAAATCATTCTCTGCATTATTGAGCCTAAAATTTACGTAAATCTGATATAATCCAAATCCATAAGCTCTTCTAAGATATCCTCACGGCTTAAATCTATATCAATACTTCTTCCGCAGGAATTGCAGATTACAGATAAAATATTATCATTAATCTGAGTTTCAACATCGGTAGTACCGCAAGAGCATTTGCCGCATACACATTCAATCTTATTAAGCTCAATAAGACGGCATATATTTATAATGAAGCGTACAATCAGCATATCCTCATCGGGTATATAAGAGCTGTCAAGTACATCCTCAACCGAAAGAATTTCATCCTCATCAGAATTCATAAGCCTTAAATATCTCAAAAAATTATTTACCATGGCCTGTTTAAATTCTTCCTTTTCCTCATCGATTTCAAAATCAATATCATCATAATCCCCAAAATAATGTTCACTCGGAACAAACGGCTCAAACGGTTCAAATAATGAATCAGCTGCCTCCTTAACCTTATCGGCATCGCCGAAAATCAAAGCCTCCGAATTTTCAAAAGCACATTTAAGCGAAAGTATATCGGACTGCCAAAACTGTGACATACTCATATTGTATCTGTGCGGTGTAAAGCATACCGGACACGCTACATCTACATTATATCCGTCCTTTTTGGTCTTTTCGGCTCTGAAAATTTCAGAACCGCACTCAGGACAGGCAAGTATTATATTTCGTTTATTTCCGAGACTGAAAAGCTCCATTGTGTGTGTTGATATTTTACCGCATACACAGCACTGAAACCCTACACTCGTAGATTTTCTTATCAGCATTTAAACACCCATATATTATTTAACCTTTCACTTTGTACAAAATCTGAATTTTAATATATTCTAACTTATATTCTACACCATTCCTTCCGAATATTCAATAGCAAATCCAAAACTTTTATGTGTTTTTTTAAAATTCAACGTTTTCGGCGGGAAAAAGGTACTCCCGCCGAAAAAATCAAGTGGAACCCGCCGCCTTTATAGGCGGGGGACATCTTGATTTAGTTATATATTAGCATCGTTTGACAGAGTGCCCTGCACATTTGCAACCGCATTTTCGATATTAATAAGCTGATTATATACATCGCTTCCGGCACACTCCATCTTATTGATAATTTCAATTGATGAACTGTCTATCTTCCTGTTAATCTCTCCAAGACTGCCGCTGATATCCTTAAGCAAATCCCTGATTTCTGTCATCACATTAACTAACTCCTGCATTTTTATTCCCCCTGCTTATATTATTTTTTTAATTAATGTTATTAAGCATTAATATCATTTTCCCTGTAGTAATAAAATAAATACTGCTGTGCAATTCCGGCAAAATCCCCGAACTGCTCCATTGCAAATTCGTCAATTTCCTTTTCATTAACCCGATATACCTCGGTAAGTATCCTCTTTATCCATACATCCTTAGGAAATGTCTTGTATCGTGACATTGAAAACAAAAGTATACAGTCTGCAACCTTGTTTCCTATGCCCTTAATTTTCATAAGCTCTTTCTTTGCCTCTGTATCATCCATTAAAACAAGCTTATTTAAATCAATTTCACCGCTCGAAACCTTCAAAGCGGCGTCAAGTATATATTTATCACGAAAACCTGCTCTTATAACCGTCAAATCCTCAAGCGTAAGCCCTGCAAGAGTATCTGCATCGGGCATAGTGTAGTATGTTATTCCCTCAAAGCTTTTTTGCTCGCCAAAGCTTTCGCAAAGCCTATCTATTATTTTGCTTATTCTTGAAATATTATTATTCGCCGAAATTATAAACGAAACAATCGTTTCCCAAAGCTCCTGCTTCATAATTCGTATTCCAT
>CAMCUJ010000147.1 GCA_945878965.1 uncultured Clostridia bacterium | reverse complement strand
AGTGAAACCGAAACCGAAAAAAATATTCTGGAGGAAATAGATATAGAATCCGCATATGATGATAAAGAGATTTTTGGTGCACTTAACAGCATTGAGCGTATGAATGAGAATTTATCTGTAGAAGAGAGGTTTGGATTTTCGGTAAATGATGCAGAAACTCTTAATAATATAGAATGCAAGGAGTTTGATTTTAATAATGAGGCGAGTTTGGAAACAAAAATCGATGGAATCGATGTTGATGTTTCGAGTGACGGAATAAAGAGGGTTATATCCGAGATGAGAAGAGCCGTAAAGCTTGAGGAGGACTTATGCGATAAAGATAAAGAGGGCATTGATGAAAACGAGAGTATAAATATTTATCATGACGGTGAAAAATATGTTATTCCACAAGGGGCGGGAGATAAGCTTAAAAAAATTCATGATGAAATTCTGCCGAGCAGTACGGTGTCCGAAATTGCAAAATACAGAGAACTGTGCTTTAAGATTAAAGAGCTTAAGGAGTGTATTGATTGTTTTAATATTCCGGATGCGGAAAGCAAGCTCTTTGAGATAGGTGCAATTGATATTGTGCTTTATAAATATCGCAGTGAATTTGAAAGGCTTATAAGGCTTATGAACAACTTTGATTACAATAAAGTAGCGGTTCTTTGCGGTAAATGGATAAGAATTATTGAAAGGGAGTGCAGCCTATGATAGTTATAAGTGCAGAAAGCAGCTGTGATTTATCTGATGATTACATAGAAGCTCATAATCTTACAATACTTACGCACTATATAGTTACGGATAAAGGTCAGTTTTACGACGGGATAGAGGTCACCGGAAAAAACATTATAGATTATAAACAGCGTAAAGGTGCTTTCCCGTCTTCAAAATCGCCAAAGGTAGAGGATTACAGAAAGGAATTTAATAAATGTCTTGAAACAGCCGAAGGTGTAATTCATATAACACCGGGTATACAAGCATACAGCAGCTTTGGCAGTGCAAGCTATGCCGCAAAGGGTATTGAAAATGTTTACGTTACCGATTCGATGCAGATATCGTACGGTTACGGTCTTGTTGTAAAGGAGGCTGTACGGCTTAGGGATTTGGGATTTGATGCAAAGTCTATTTTGAAAAAGCTTGATGCTTATAAGACAAGAGTTAAGACTTATATGTTGATTCAGGATTTTGACTGTATTTATAATGTGGACAAATCCGTTGCAAAATTTGAACCTTTGATGAAATTTCTCAGTGCATATCCGTATTTTTGTATAAGCGAAGACAAATATAAATTCAAGGGTTTGGTATTTGGCGGCAGAGGTCTGTTATACAAAAATTTTTCAAGAAGAATTACAAGACATATAAAAAGTGTAAAGGAAAAAACTATAATAACGTCTAAATATAATAGTAATGAATTAAATGAATTTAATAAAATGCTGATTAAATTTGGCGGAGATGAGTTTAAGAATATACCGGTGAGTAGAGTTTCCTGTTCTGAGGTATGCAGATACGGAGGAAATATGCTTGGTATGGTAGGCGTGATATAGAAATATATTAGTTTTGGGGGGATACTTATGAAACGAATCTTGGTGGTAGATGACAATAAGGTTAATCTTGCAATGGCAAAGGCGGTATTATCGGAGCAGTATGATGTAGTTCCCGTAATGTCTGGAATTCAGGCACTTACGTACCTTGAAAGTAATACAGCGGATCTTATTTTGCTTGATATGTTTATGCCCGAGATGGACGGATATGAAACTTTGTGCAGGATCAAGAAGGATGAAAAGCTAAGACATATTTCCGTTGTAATTCTTACAGCGGATACAACGAGTGAAACTGAGGTAAAATGTTTAAGGGGTGGGGCTACCGATTTCATAAAAAAGCCGTTTGTACCTGAAATAATGTTAAGCCGAATAAACAGAATACTTGAGCTTGAGGAATATCGAAAGGGTCTTGAAAAGATAGTAAAGAAAAAGACCGAGCAGATAGAAAAGCTTCAGCATAACATAATAATGGGAATTGCAACAATGATAGATAAGCGTGATGTTGATACGGGAAGACACGCTTACAGAACGAGCATATATATGCAGGTGTTGGTAAGGGCACTTCGAGATCAGGGATACTATACGGATATACTCACCAATAAGTATATAAATCATTTATGCCGTTCGGCACCGCTTCATGATGTAGGAAAGATAGGAGTTCCGGACAGTATATTATGTAAACCGGGAAAGCTTACGCCGGAGGAATACCAGTGCATAAAGAATCATACGGTTATAGGGAAGAATATAATTTCCGAATGTATGAAGGGACTTGATGGGGATAATTTTTTGCATGTAGCAAAGGATATGGTATATTATCATCATGAGAGATGGGACGGAAAAGGATATCCCGAGGGAAAGAAAGGCGAGGAGATACCGCTTTGTGCGAGGATAATGGCGGTAGCGGATGTTTTTGATGCGATATTTTCAAAGAGGGTTTATAAAGAGGGAATGTCGTTTGAAGAAGCGTTTAAGGTAATAGAGGACGGAAAAGGCGTATATTTTGACCCGCTTATAGCAGATGTATTTTTATCGCAGAAAGAGGTTATAAAGAACGTAGCTGTTAAAGCAAGCGAGGGAAACGGAGATATATGATAAGGTATAAGTTAAAAAATCGGAAGAAGAAAAGTTAATATTTTCTTCTTCCGAAGCTTTCTCTGTTTAGGTATAGAAGATTTATGTTTAATTTTTGAATTAAAACGGTTTATGAATGCGGATACAACTAAATCAAGATGTCCCCCGTATCTTAGGCGGCGGGTTCCACTTGATTTTTTCGGTGGGAGTACCTTTTTTTCCACCGAAAACGTTGAATAACGGCGCTCTGCGCCTTATTGAATGCGGTTTTGAGGGCAAATGGATAAAAAAACGAAAAAAAATAAAAAAATTTTAAAAAAAGTATTGACAATTCAAAATAAATCTGATATACTAATGAAGTCGGTTAGGAACGGTAGTGAAACAGGTTCCGAACACTATAGACAGTCCAAGCTTTAGGCTATATGGGTGAAGTAAGCGGCGAAAGCCGTTTAGTACAAAATGTATTTGCGGGTGTAGTTCAATGGTAGAATCTCAGCCTTCCAAGCTGATTGCGTGGGTTCGATTCCCATCACCCGCTCCACCGTAATATAGGCGCCTGTAGCTCAGTAGGATAGAGCAACTGCCTTCTAAGCAGTGGGTCAGGAGTTCGAATCTCTTCAGGCGCGCCATATTATATATGGTGGGTATAGCTCAGTTGGTTAGAGCGCTAGATTGTGGCTCTAGAGGTCATCGGTTCGACTCCGATTATCCACCCCATAATTAATTTTGGGCTGTAGCCAAGTCGGTAAGGCACCAGACTTTGACTCTGGCATTTCGTAGGTTCGAGTCCTGCCAGCCCAGCCACTTTTTTTATGACAAATTTTGGTGCAGAAATTTAATTTAGATATGGTCCATTAGCTCAGTCGGCAGAGCACTTGACTTTTAATCAAGGTGTCCCGCGTTCGAATCGCGGATGGATCACCAAGGAAACCCTTGTAACATCTGCGTTACAAGGGTTTTTGTTTTGTACGGTAATAGGTCAAGGTGTCTTACGTACGGTAGTTATGCGGTAGTTAATTCAAGAGTTTTATGGTTTTTGATTTCAAATCCATAGATACATGGCTATAGGTATCTAATGTTATCTGTATGCTTTTATGTCCCAAAAGCTCGGATACGGTTTTGACATAATTTCGCCGTTTTTCATCGTGAATAGATACTCTGTTTTATCAGTCATATATTCAGTCAATTGCATCGTTTCCTTTTTTATGCGGAGATGTCGGAACGGTTCAACGATAAATAACAGTTTGTTGATGCCTTTATTCACAATTTAGGGATACCGGCACTAAAGCAGATACCAAAGCAAATTGCAGACCCTGTTGCCGTATTAAAATCTAAGACACAGAATGACAGTTTGGTTATATTAACCGAATGGCAGGATGCAAATAAAAATGAGGTTATTGTGCCTATACATTTAAATAAACAAGGTGCTATTGAGATTTCAAATAGTATACCATCGGCATATGGAAAAATTAATTTATCATCTTTGCTTGGGGAAAATAATGAAAATGTGATGTATACAAAAAATAATGAAGATATACATCAGCTTCTTTCCAACAGGCTCCAATTGCCTGAGGCGAAGGCTGATGATATCTTCGTTGATAACAATATACCACAGAATGAGGAAATTGTCAAGAACTCGGAGCAAAATAATTCTGCGGTTGAGTTTTCTCCTGTGTAGAATAATGCAGCTATGAGAATAGGCAGACCTATAAATAATACGGCAAACGGTTCGGAGAATTTTAAGAATTTTGAGAGTATATTCAGAGCGGAGATAGAAAGAAAAACAGGTGTATCTATAGACGAGCCTGTATTTTCCGAGCTTGATCAAAGAACGCTTACAAAGGAACAAAGACAGGTTCAATAAGGCGTAGAGCGCCGTTATTCAACGTTTTCGGTGGGAAAAAGGTACTCCCACCGAAAAAA
>CAMCUJ010000146.1 GCA_945878965.1 uncultured Clostridia bacterium | reverse complement strand
CCCGCCGCTCCGGCAAGCTTATCTGCAAATGCAGGCTGTCCGTTAAGCGTATAGCTTATATCAAAGCTCCACGGAAGCGGTATATTTTTCTCTTTCGGAACACATTCAAAATAAAATCGCTTTACCGAAGAATCCTTAAAGTCCCATCTTATTCCGCCGTCTATATACTCAGGCTCTGTATAATTGCTCATATTGCTGACCTTTTCATAATCGCCGAAATCATCAAACATCGTAAGTCCGTTCATACTGCAGCCCTTAACTATGCTTACATCGGTTGGTGCTCCGTAATAATCCGTATTTATATAAACCGCCTCATCTACTGTTACCGCAGGCGGTGCGGCGTATACGCAAGGCATCACAGAACCGAGCATTGAGATTAGCAGTGTAAAACAAATTGCTTTATTTATTGGATTTGATTTTTTCATTTTCTTTATCCTCGGCATTTTCGGTATGAATTTCATAATTATTGTCCGCCTCCTTTGAAGATTTATCCGCACTTTCGGATTTTTTACCAAATACTTTTTCAAGCTTTAATTTAATATGTTTAAAATTCTCTCTTGCATCTCTTTGAAAGCTGTAAAATGTCCATTCTTTAAATTTACTTACTCTTTCTATTCTTGCGTGAAGCCGTGTTTCAATCCTTCTAAGTCTAAGCTTACGGCGTTTGCCGAATTTCCTTAGCCTTATCTTGTGAATTCTGTCAAGGTTATGAAGTCTTCTCTTTTGCGAGAATATAGCCTTATCTGTCATAACCAAAAGCGCCGGAAGCATTATAAGCACCAAAATCATACTTAAGAATGCTCCTCTTCCCACCAGTCTTCCAAGGTCACCGACTGCCGCAACGGACGATACAAAATACAGTCCGTATCCGGCTATGGTAAGAATTGAACCCGAAGTAAATATTGACAATGCACTGTTTTTTATTGCTTCAATAGCCGAACGTCTTCTTGCATATAGCGTTCGTGCGTCCAGATATTTATTTGTTACAAGAATTGAATAGTCAACCGTTGCTCCAAGCTGAAGACAGCTTACTATAATATAACCCATAAACGTAATCTCTGTTCCTGCAATATACGGGAGTGCCATATTAAAGAATATCGCAGTTTCTATAGGTATAAGAACGATTATAGGAATTATTCCCGACTTAAACGTAAACAGCAAAACCAATGCCACGCCTATAAGAGAAAGAATATTTACTCTGTTATAATCGGCTGTTATAATTCTTTTTATATCCTGAGTTGACGGAGTCAGACCTACAAGGTGCGAATCCTTCGGATAATATCTCTGCATAATTGAGCGTATTTCGTCCGACGCTCTGAATGCAAGCTCACTCTCTCCGGCAGTTGCCGCAGATATAAGTATTCTTGAATATTTCTCTGTATGTAAAAGCTCTCTGAGTGACTCAGGAATTATTTTTTCCGGCACACCCTCCGGTAAAAGCTTTCCCATTGATATAACCGAATTTACATACTCCAAATCCTCTATTTCCTCGGAAAACTCACGCTCCGTCACTATATTGCTGTTCGGAACAAGAGCCACTATTGTATTCGCACGTCCGAATATCTTGTTTATCTGCTGTTCATCTTCATATACTCTTGTGCCTTCACTTGAACCGAGCGCATCATTTCCGTATACAAAATTATTCATACCCTGGGCAATATACGCCGGAACTATTAAAATTAAAACTGCAATAAAAAATACCTTTCTTATTTTGTAAATTCCTATGCCAAGCTTTTTAAATGACGGCATAAAGCTTTTATGCGCCGTCTTCTGCATTGCATTATTAAATCTTAAAATAAGCGCAGGCATAAGAAGCATTACCGTTAAAAGACTGATAACTATTCCCTTAGCCAAAACTATTCCCATATCAAAGCCTATGGCAAACTGCATAAGTGCAAGAACTATAAATCCGACAATGGTAGTCATTCCGCTTGACAGAATAGATATTGACGAAATACGTATTGCATTTGCAAGTGCCTGTTCAGTTTCTATTCCCCGCTCCTTCTCGTGTGTAAACGTATGCAGCAAAAATACCGAATAATCCATTGCAATAGCAAGCTGAAGAAGTGCCGCAACACTCTTTGTCAGGAATGAAATCTCTCCGAGGAATATATTTGTCCCCATATTGATAAGTATAGCAACCGCCATTATAATAAGGAACAAAATCGGTTCAATCCACGCCGTTGTGGTAAGACAAAGAATAATTGCTATCATAACAACGCCAAGACTTATGGCAATCTTCATTTCGTTTGCAAGCGTTTCGCTAAGCGACTTATTCTGAACTGCCGTTCCGGTAAGATAGCCTTTATCTCCGAGAAGCTTATCTATCTCATCAATTGCTTTATGTGTTTTTTTACTTGCATCACCCTCATCAAACATAACGGTCATTACCGCATAATTATCCTTGTAATAATCCGATGCATCATCATAGTCAATGAATTTATCGCTCATATACACATCTTTCATGGTATCAAGCCATAAAACCATATCAACTCCGTCTATATTTGA
The DNA here is from genome assembly GCA_945878965.1 of uncultured Clostridia bacterium. GTDB lineage: Bacteria > Bacillota > Clostridia > Monoglobales > Monoglobaceae > CAMCUJ01. The sequence continues at coordinate 2,015 of CAMCUJ010000146.1, read as the reverse complement.
AATTTTATCCTTATAGATTTTTGCCTCATAAATCGAAACATCTCCTACCATAATACGCGCCGTTCCCGGGTATCCGAATTCTTCCTCCATAATGTCAAGTCCGTGCTTTGACGGTGCGTAAGACGGAAGATATTTGCTAAGGTCATAATTTGCACTTACAAACGGTATACACAAAACACTGACTATTATAAGCACAATAAATATAATCTCTATAAAACGTCGTTTTTTAATAATAAGCTCGGCAAAACCTATTCGTTTTCTCTGTTTTTCAGATGTACTCATAAATAATCCTACCCCTTCCATCTATAATTTCCATTAAATAATCTATCACGTTGATATGTATGTTATTTTCTTGACATTCGATATATATAAATATATAATATATATACAAATGAGTCAAGAGACAGAATTTTTAATGTGTAGAATCCGCAGGGTTTCAGAAAAATTTTATGCAAAATTCCCTGTCATCTTTAATACTTTGGAGTGAATTTAGTGGAAAATTTAATTGATAATTTAAACATAAATAAAACAGAAAAAAAGCTTGTACACGCAATGCTTGAGCTTATGGAGAAAAAACCGTTTGAAAAGATACACGTAAATGAAATATGTGAGCTTTCAAGGGTTCACAGAACAACATTTTATAAATATTTCAGTGATAAATATGAACTTCTGGATCTATGCGTTAAAAGCATCGCAGGCATATTAAATTACAATCAGCAATTAGACAATGCTTCGGTAGACTATAAAGAATATTATATGAATGCAACCGAAAAGATACTTGAGATAATAGCAAGCAACAAGAAGATATTCAAATCTCTTTTAAGCAGCAGCGAAAATGCGTCCATTGCACAAGCAATAATCAGAAGCTTTGAAAAAAGTATTGTTGATGAGCTTACAAAACACAACGATATAAATGAAAAGTTAAAGGATATAGATATTCCGCCCGAGCTTTTTGCGGTATTCTACGCCGGAGGCTGTATGGCGGCGGCAACCTGGTGGTTCAATTCCGATTCTGTGCTCTCGCCTAAGGAGGTTGTTTCTCAGCTTGAAAAAATGATAATTCCGTTTGATGATTAAAATGATTTAATCATAAAATCTTATATTAAAAGATATTTCGGGTAAGAGACATTGCCTTAAATCTTGCCCGAGGCTTTTACGCAATTATTTATTATAACTAAATCAAGATGTCCCCCGTATCTTAGGCGGTGGGTTCCACTTGATTTTTTCGGTGGGAGTACCTTTTTCCCACCGAAAACGTTGAATAACGGCGCTCTGCGCCTTATTGAACACATATCTGTTAAACTAAAAGCACCTATTTGTTCTAAATAGATGCTAAATTTTAAATATTATTTTTATTTTATCGAAAACATATTTATAAAAATATAAATGCAATGTTGAATATCCAAATCCACCTATAAATCCGGTAATAAACCGTCTTTTATTTGTTGATTCTTTGATATTAAAATATTGCAGTAACCAATCCGTCAGCATTACTCCTGACATAAGTATACACCATACAATTGAAATCTTCTTCTTAAAGAAAACAATAACAGCAACTATTGCCGATATTATCACACCGGTACATCTTGCACAAATCGGAAATTGATAACCTTTATAAGAAAAGCTTCTTTCCGGCATCTGATGACACCCCAAATACTTGCCTGCTTCCATTAATTTTATCCACTTTGAATAATTCATCAGGCTTTAAATTTATATCCGCATTGACTGCAAACCCAATAGGAATTTGTATGAACTTGTTTTCCTTTTCCGCAAGCTCCGCATAATATACCTATAGGACCCAGCAAAATAGCTCCGCAGCAGCCTTTACCGGCGGAAAAATCCTTTCCGGTAGTTGTTGTTTCGTTGATAATTTGACAATCCGTATTATTACACTTTGGACATACCATAAAAATCTCCCCTTAAATTTACTATATAAAATATTTATTTTTGACTGTTTAATATCACATATCGCCCCAATAGTCGGGTGTTTTATACTTTGTAGCACGGCGGCGTTT
>CAMCUJ010000145.1 GCA_945878965.1 uncultured Clostridia bacterium | reverse complement strand
CCCTCGCCCGGAGTTCCTACAACCGCAGCATTGTTAAGAAGATAATCGAAAAATTCCCATGAACTCATTTTGTTAGGGCATTTAAGCCATATATACGGTGAATTTATTCCGCCTATAAAGCTTATGCCAAGCTCTGTAAGCGTATCGGCTATAATCTTTGCGTTATCCTGATAATACTTGATGTTTTCCTTAATCTGAGCCTGACCTTCCTTTGTAAATACAGCAGCCGCACCCTTTTGAATTATATAAGGAACGCCGTTGAATTTAGTTGTCTGACGTCTGTTCCAAAGCTTATTAAGTGTAACTACTGTAGTATCTGAGCCTTGAAGGAATTTGCTTTTCTGAATCTTAAATTTAAGGTCCTTAGGAACTATAGTATAACCGCAGCGTGTACCTGTAAATCCGGCAGTTTTTGAAAGTGAGCAGAACTCAATTGCACATCTTTTAGCGCCGTCAATCTCATATATACTTCTTGGAAGACTTTCATCTACAATGAATGCCTCATAGGCTGCATCAAACAGTATAAGCGAATTGTTTTCAAGCGCATAATCAACCCATATTCCGAGCTGTTCTTTTGTATAAACGGCTCCGGTTGGGTTATTAGGCGAGCAAAGATAGATTATATCACACTTCTCATTTGGAGGGAGAGGGCAGAAATTATTATCTTCGGTTGCATTCATATAAACTATTTTTCTGCCGTTCATAATATTTGTATCAACATATACAGGGTATACAGGGTCGGGAATTAAAACAGTGTTGTCCTTGTCGAAAAGGTCTGTGATATTACCCAAATCACTCTTTGCGCCATCACTTATAAATACCTCGTCAATATCAAGGCTTATTACGTTTTCTCTGTAGTATTCCACTACCTTTTCCCGAAGAAAATCATAGCCCTGCTCAGGACCGTAGCCTTTAAAGGTTGCACTGTTTGCCATTTCGTCAACAGCGTCATGCATAGCCTTTATAACTGCCGGCACAAGCGGAAGCGTTACATCGCCTATCCCAAGTCTTATAACTTTCTGTTCGGGATTGCTGTTTTCAAAGTTACTAACTCTCTTTGCAATGTCTGAGAAAAGATAGCTTTCCTTAAGTTCAAGATAATTTTCATTAATTTTCATTGTGAACACCTCTCATTTATAAAATTAATATTCAAAATTCAATTCATATAAATTAGTATTTTAATAATATAAAACTCCGTCACAAACCATAGTTGCAGGACCCTTTTTAATAACCGTTCCGTCGGATTTGTAAGTAATTCTGAGGTCACCGCCTCTTAAATGAACCAAAACCTCGCTGTCTTTTTTGCAGTAGCCGTTAAGAACAGCCGCAACAACGCTTGCACAAGCACCTGTACCGCATGCCCAGGTTTCGCCGCTTCCGCGTTCCCAGACACGCATATTAAGTGTGTTTTCGTTTACAACCTCTATAAACTCGGTATTAATTCTGTCCGGAAAAAGCGAATTAAACTCAAACTTTGGACCTATTTCTTCAAGGTTTAATTCATAAATTCCGTCTGTAAACACTACTGCGTGAGGGTTTCCCATAGAAACGCCCGTAACATTATAGGTTTTTCCCAAGATTTCAAGCGGAACGTTTACAAAGCTGTCCCCGTCGGCATTAATAGGAATTTCACGAGGCGGAATTATTGCCTTTCCCATATCAACGGTTACATACTCAACCTTACCGTCTTTTACATCAAGGTCAAGAATTTTTATTCCGCTTAATGTTTCAAGCGTAACACTTGTTTTGTCTGTAAGACCCTTGTCATAAACATATTTTCCGACGCATCGGCTTGCGTTTCCGCACATTTTTGCTTCAGAGCCGTCAGCGTTAAATATACGCATTTTGAAATCGGCAATTTCTGACGGCATTATAAGAACCAAGCCGTCTGCACCTATTCCAAAATGTACGTCCGATACAAATTCCGAAAGCTTGTTTGGGTCGTCTATTTTTTCCTTAAAACAATTAATATAGATATAGTCGTTCCCAATACCATGCATTTTTGAAAAATTAATCATAGTTATCCTCCGTTAAATTAATATTTAGAGGTAAACATAGTTTACCCTATGCTGTTGTAACTGCGGAGCTTAAGAGGACTCCGAAATTCAAATTATGTCAAAAATCAACGGGGAACAATTCAGTTAAGATATCTGCTCCTTTTATGTCACGTTACAATATGTATTTACTAAGATAAAAAGTTACTTAGCATACAAAGCATATTAATAGTATAACACTATTAATAAAAAATTTCAACATTTTTATTAGCGGCTGCAATGAGCATACGTAATAAATTATTTTCAGTCAGTATGGCTTACAGAAAAGGCGAGGATATTCAGTGAAATTAAATAATAAAAATATATTGCTTTTGTGCGTACAATTGTATATTATATAGATAAGAGAAAGTTGAAATATCTTTAATAAATTTATATCTTTTTATGTTAAAGTTATTGTAAATTAATGCGTTTTGTTTTTAGAGGAGGATTTGATGAAATTATATTTTGCACCGCTTGAAGGTATTACGACACACATATACAGGAACACTCATAAAGAAATGTTTGGAGGCTGCGATGCATATTATGCACCGTTTATTGTTCCGAGTGATAATGAAAAAGTGACAAAAAAGGGCTTAAAGGATGTGCTTCCGGAAAATAATATCAACTTAAATCTTAAGCTTCAGGTGCTTATAAATCATGCACCGTCATTTATGAAATTTGTTTCTAAAATTAAGGCAGTAGATTATGATGAAATAAATATAAATCTTGGCTGTCCTTCCGGAACAGTTGTGAAAAAAGGTCGGGGAGCAGGATTTCTTAGGGATACTTATGCTCTTGATAGATTCTTGTATGAGATTTTTTCCGAAAGTGATATAAAAATTTCAGTAAAAACAAGGATAGGTTATAGCTCGGGCGATGAAATGGAGGAGCTTATGAAGATTTATAATAAGTATCCGATGTCACTTTTGATTATTCACCCGAGAACACGAGAGGATTTTTATAACGGTGAACCTGATATTGATGTATTTTCAAAAGCATATGAAGTATCTGAAAACAGAGTATGTTACAATGGAAATATTTTTTCGGTAGATGATTATAAGCGTATATCCGCTCAGTTTCCCGGGCTTGAAGGCATTATGATAGGCAGGGGAGCTGTTATGAATCCTGCAATTTTCAGAGAAATAAACGGCGGTGCAAGACTTACAACAGAAGAGTTGATTGAATTTTCAAAAAGGTTGGTTGAAAATTATAATAATGTACTTAAATGCGAAACATATACCCTTAATAAATTAAAAGAAATATGGACATATATCCTATTGAATTATCCTAACGAAAAAAAGATAATCAAAGCAATTAAAAAGGCCCATAAATTGACTGACTTTATGAATTCAATATGTAGTTTGCCCAAGCTTTAAGCGGAAATCTAAAAATATAATTGACAGATAATAATTATTATGATATTATAATATTATAAAACATATTAAACATATAGGTGTTATAAGAAAATTGAAGGGATAATATAGTAGATTATATTGTATATATGATAAAATCTGCTAAAGATAGAGAAGGTGTTTTTATGACGTTACAGCAGATTTTATATGCACTTACTATTTCGGAAAAGGGGTCTATGAATAAGGCCGCCGAAGCTTTGTATATATCTCAGCCATCTCTGACGAGTGCAATAAGAGAGCTCGAAAAGGATGCCGGAATCAGTATATTTTTACGAACAGGTAAGGGTGTTATTCCGACTAAGGAGGGTGCCGAGTTTTTAAACTATGCACGTCAGGTTTATCAGCAATATGAGCTGCTGAGGCAAAAATACGGTAAAACAGTAAATATAAAACGAAAATTCGGCGTGTCAACTCAGCACTATTCACTTTTCCCATGGATGTCTGCAAGAAAGAATGTAGCGTTTGGTATAAAGCAGGTAAAAAAGAATATTTCAAGAGCGGAGCGTCTTAAAATAGCAGATGAGTTTTTAGACAAAGTGGGACTTGAGGATTTCAAGAATAAATATCCTTCTCAGTTATCCGGAGGTATGCAGCAGCGTGTTGCTATTGCAAGAGCGTTAGCTATGGATACGGATATTCTGCTTATGGATGAACCGTTTGGAGCAATTGATGCGAAAAACCGTACTATTTTACAGGAATTACTTTTGGAATTATGGGAAGGTAATGGAGTTCAGGAGAAAAAAACAGTTGTATTTGTAACGCATGATATCGATGAAGCGATTTTGCTGTCAGACCGTATCATTATGATGTCGGCAAGTCCGGGAAGGGTATATAAAGAAATAACTGTACCGTTTGAGCGTCCGAGAAACAGAGCTTAGCTTGTTCAGACAAACGAATACGGAGCATTCAGAAATGAATTGCTTTCTCTTTTCTATAGTGATATTGTAAATAAAATCGGAGGCACCGAAGTGGTGCTGTAAAATATTTATATTGTTTATCAATACATAAAAATATCGGAGAATATACAATTCTTCGGTATTTTTTTATAACTAAATCAAGATGTCCCCCGTATCTTAGGCGGCGGGTTCCACTTGAT
>CAMCUJ010000144.1 GCA_945878965.1 uncultured Clostridia bacterium | reverse complement strand
AACTCCTGACCCCCTGCTTGCAAGGCAGGTGCTCTCCCAACTGAGCTATACCCCCGTAACATCTAATAGTATATCACAATATATGAGCTTTGTCAACACTTTTTTTAAAAAAATTATTAAAATCCGATTTAATTTTAAAATTATTAGAATTATTCTTTTAGAATACCCCTCAACACTCTTTTCTGCACATTATATAGTGTCGGCAAAGCTGACCGAGAATGCATCATCACGGCAACTCTGTTGCCGTGTGAATGCGACCTCCGTCGTTATTTGTTTCTTGAAAAATACTTCATAAGAAGATGAGGATTCTTAAGTCTGAGTACATTTTTATATGCTGCACTTTCATTTGAATTTCCAAGTGCCTTGAATGCAAATTTAAATTCATCTGTTTTCATAATATCAGACAGAAATTTTCTGTTTCCCATAGTATCATAGTTACTTAAGCAGAACAGACGGAATGAATGCATATACTCATCAAGTATTTTAAGAGCAATAACATTCATGGCAGCCTTTCCGCATTTGAAATGCTCCGCTGATGCTATTAGTGCTGATGCCATAGTTTTTATTTCTGAAAAACGTGATTTATCATGCTTTGTATGAAGAGTACCGCTGCTTGATACATTATAAATATAAAGTGGCTTGCTGTCAACTATAAAGCCTCGACATTCACGAAGATAGCGAAGATTAAACAACAAATCTTCACCTGTTGAAATCTCTGTATTAAATTTTACAAGTCCTGCCTTAAGTGACTGAACCCTGTATACCTTGTTGCATGCACTTGACAAAAGTCCTGCTTTATATAATTCTACAAATTCAGAGTTTGGTCTTAGCTTTTTATCATTCGGATATGTGCGCTGTTCAATTACAGAATTATCTTTAGCGTCCCGAAGCTCTATTCCGCAAATCGGAAAACTGCTTAAATTGTTTATAGCTAAATTCATAAGCGAGCTTATGTAATTTGTTGCTACCAAGTCATCGCTGTCAACAAAAGCAATATAATCACCATTTGCTGAATTTATTGCATAGTTTCTTGCCTCAGAAACTCCTCCATGTTCAATTTCTATAGTTCGTATAAATGAAAATTCATTGCTGAAGCTTTTACACATCATTCCTGTGTTATCAGTTGAACCATCATTTATAAGAAGTATTTCAATATTATCATAATCTTGATTTACTATACTTTGTATAGATTTCATCATAGTATTTCCGGAATTGTATAGCGGCATTGCAACCGTTACTAATGGATTTGCATTTTTATTCATAATTATCTCTCCCCAAAAATTTGTTAAATACCCCTTTTGTAATTTTTAAAGAGCAGAGTAAGGAGCTATTGTGATAACTGTAAATAAATTTATACATTTATAGTTTTAATCACAACTCCTAACTCTTAACCTTTTATTCTCAACTATTTTATATTAGTCTTCCTCTTCTTCCTCAGGCATTTCCCAAGTGTGATAAACGTTTTGAACATCATCGTTTTCTTCAAGCATCTCGATAAGCTTATTCATCTTTTTGATATCCTCTTCATCTGTAAGCTCGGTAGTTGTTGTAGGAATATAAGTAAGCTCAGCCTGTTCAAATGTATAGCCCTTTTCTTCAAGAGCCTCACGTACAGAACTGAATTCCGCCGGTGATGTTATTATCTCAAAGCATTCATCCTCAACATTGAAATCATCTGCTCCGCAGTCAAGTGCGTCCATCATTAATGTATCTTCATCAATTGAATCCGTCTTTTCTATAACGATAAGTCCCTTGTGTTCAAACATAAAGCCTACACAGCCTGTCTGTCCGAGATTTCCTCCGTATTTGTCAAAATAATGACGCAAATCTCCGGCTATTCGGTTCTTATTGTCACTTAATGTTTCAACCATTACGGCAATTCCCGATGGTCCATAGCCCTCATATACCATTTCGATGAATTCTTTTGCTCCGTCTTCGCCGCTCGCCCTTTTTATGCTTCGGTTAATTGTATCGTTTGGCATATTGTTAGCCTTCGCCTTAGCTAATACATCACGAAGCTTCGCATTAGATGCAGGGTCGGGTCCTCCGGCTTTAACTGCAACCATTATCTCTCTTCCTATTTTGGTAAATATTTTTCCTCTCTTTGCATCAATTGCGCCTTTTTTTCTTTTTATAGTAGCCCATTTGGAATGTCCTGACATAAATATTACAACCTTTCTGTATTAATTATCTATGCTTTATCGCATTTGTTAAATAATAACCGCTAAAATGTCAATTTTACGTGTATAATGCCTATCTTATATAGAAGGATAGGCATAATATAATTGAAGTTTTCAAAATTAACTATTCGGTTATTTAATTTTAGCTTTGGTGTCATCAACCGAAGTAAGTACTTCCTTAAGACCCGCTGCAAGTCCTGCAACGCCTTGAATTTCGGATGGTATAATAATCTTAGTGGCTTTACCGTCGGCAGCCTTTTCAAATGCCTCAAGACTCTTAAGAAGAAGAACTGCTTTCGCCGGGTCTGATTCATTAAGCATTCTAATACCCTCTGCTGTTGCCTGCTGAACCTTTCTTATAGCCTCAGCTTCACCTTCCGCAAGCTTAATTGCACTTTCCTTGTCAGCCTCAGCCTTTAAAATCTGAGCGGTCTTTTCAGCCTCAGCTTGAAGAATTGTTGATTGCTTCTCACCTTCGGCAACAAGAATTGCAGATTTCTTTTCACCCTCAGCCTTAAGAATTGCTTCACGGCGTTCACGTTCTGCCTTCATCTGCTTTTCCATTGTTTCACGTATTCCTGCCGGTGTAATAATATTCTTAAGCTCTACACGATTTACCTTGATTCCCCAAGGGTCTGTAGCCTCATCAAGTATAGAACGCATCTTTGTGTTTATTATATCACGTGATGTAAGACTTGTATCAAGCTCCATATCACCTATTATGTTTCTTAGCGTTGTTGCTGTAAGATTTTCTATTGCAGACATTGGGTATTCAACACCGTAAGTATACATTTTAGGGTCTGTTATATAAAAATATACTACCGTGTCAATTTGAATAGTTACGTTGTCCTTTGTAATTACCGGCTGAGGCGGAAAGTCAACAACCTGCTCCTTAAGTGAAATCTTCTTTGCAACTCTGTCAATAAACGGAACCTTAAAATGAAGTCCGACGCTCCATGTAGCGTTATAGGCTCCAAGTCTTTCAATTACATAAGCATGTGCCTGCGGAACAATTTTTATGTTCGCAATAAGCACTACTATTGCAATTACTATTAAAATTATAAGAAATGACATAGTTATACTCCTTTTTTATTATAAAATTTTTAATATTAGTTTCGATTAATTTATACACGAAAATTTAATTGTATTAATCTTCTTGTTTTAAACTGCTCACAATAACCTTTACACCTTCAATACGTTCAATGTGTACTAACGCACCGGTTTCAATTTTAGTATTATCAATAGACCTTGCAGTCCATATTTCACCCGAAACCTTTACTTTTCCGCAGTTTTCAATATTATTGATATCCTCTGTAACAGTTGCAGTCTGCCCTACTATTCTGTCTGCATTTGTATGCTCAATTTTAGTTGAAAGAAATTTCTTTACAAACGGACGGGTTGCAATAAGAAGAATAAGTGAAACTACAGAGAACACCATAAGCTGACCTATAGTGTTAATACCGAAAAATGCTGCGACCGAAGCAAAAACTGCTCCTATTGCCGGCCATATTGAAACCAATGCAACAGTAAATGCCTCTATAATGCCAAGCACTACTGCTATAGCTATCCAGATTATTACTGAATGTGGCAACATAATGTTTTCATTCCTTTCAGATTTGCGGCGGCGGTCGCTTTCATACGGCAACGCTGCTATCGTAATGATGTATTCCCATTTATCTTGAATGGCAGGGAATAATAATTGTATAACCAAACATTAAAATATTAATTTCCAAATTGTGTATTCAACATCGTAATTATGAATTATTAATTTTCAATTATGTATCAGTATGCTCTTCTGTAACCGCCGCTGCGTTTTCCTTCTGTGTTTCTCTTAAGGTCTTGAATTTTTTCATCACTGTCCTGTTTGAATTTAAGCAGCTTGTCTTCAAATGACATTGACATATTTTCTTTACGCTTTTTCGCTGAAAAATCAAATTCCTCAGGAGCTTTGTTATAGCTTTTTTGCGGCTGCTGTTTTTTTGTTTTTGGTTCTTCTGATAAAGTCTTTTTTATTGATAGGCTGATTTTTCCGTTAGGATTGATAGCTATTACCTTAACCTTAACTTCCTGTCCGACTTTAAGATGTTTGCTTACATCATCAACATATTCAAGAGCTATCTCAGAAATATGAACGAGTCCGCTCTTGCCCCCTTCAAGCTCTACAAAAGCACCGAAAGGTGCGATACCGCTGACTTTTCCGTTCGTGATAGTTCCTACTTCGACTTGCATAATCTAAAAATATCCTCCTCATAGATTTAAAAATCCGTTTTTAATTTTATATTACCACTATTAATTATTTCCCATTTTTGATGCATCAACAAATATTCGCTCATTAGACCTTACAAGTCCAATCTTCTCACGTGC
>CAMCUJ010000143.1 GCA_945878965.1 uncultured Clostridia bacterium | reverse complement strand
GGCAGTATATTAAACAGTGAGCTCAGCACCGCATAATTCTGCGGAAACCTTCGCATTATATTCCAGTAACCCGTACCGTGCAGATTATTACTGTCCACAAGCCTTAGCTTTGCGTCAATACTCCTTGCATCCTCAAACCATACCTCGTGAGTTCTTCCCTCCTCATCCGTATATACAAAATACGGCGACTGCGCTGTTTCATCAAACATAATCTCGGCACCTACTCTGTCCGCAAGAATAACCGCCTCTGCGCTTCCAAACGTTTCCGCCTTTGACACCCCCTTTTCAAACGGGAGCGTCCAGTCATAGCTGTATGTAGGAATTCCAAGATAAATTTTCTCCGGCGGAATTTCGGTAAGCGCATAATTTACCACCTCCGTAACCTTATTAAGCGGCGCTATAGCCATAGGCGGTCCGTAAACATAGCCCCACTCATACGTCATCAGCAAAACAGTGTCGCTTACCTCACCTATTCTTCTGTAATCGTGCGACTCATATAAAAGTCCCGCCTGCTGTGCCGAAGTCTTTGGTGCAAGGTCGGTGTTCACGGTAAATCCGTAAGGCGATAAGCGTTCCTCAAGCTGTCTTATAAACTCTATATAATTATCCGTGTTCTCCGCCTGAATAAACTCAAAATCAACGTTTATACCAAGATAACCTTTCTCAAGCATAGTATTTAATATATTTTCTATAGCGTTTTCACGAACAGCAGGATTGCTTAATATCTCGGCAACTCTTTCATTGCTGAAAGTTCCGCTCTCGGTAAGCGACGAAATAAGCATAATCGGAGCAACCGAGTATTCTTCTGCAAGTGCTATCATTTCTTCATCATCGGGTTCAATTAATTCTCCGCTCTCTGTGAAGCCGTAGCCGAATATTGTAAGCGAGCTTAAAAACGGCAAAGCATTTATAAGCACATCACGGTTTATATATGTATAGGCGTATCCGTCTACATTTATATTGCCCATTTTTTCTTCAATAAATGATACAGTAATCTGTTCACCCTCTGTAAGATACTCCCTTCCTATAAGGTTGGGATTATTCTGAAGCAGAACTCTCACAGTTGTTCCATAGCCTGCCGCAATTATTTCAAGCGTTTCACCGGCTGCCACAGTATGAACTACTCTCGGAAATTTTATTACAAGAGCCTGACCTACAGTTAAATTATATGGCGGAATAAGTCCGTTATCCGTTATTATCCTCTCTCTTGAAACTCCGTATGTTGACGCTATTCTGTTTACAGTATCTCCACTCTCTACGGTATATATAAGCATAAATCAAAGCCTCCGTTTCAGTTTAAATATATTAATCAGCAAATAATCAATTATTTTTATTTCTTCTTTAATTATATTTATTAAAACACTTGATATTCTTCAAATTTTGCTATATAATAAATAATGTATATTTATGAATACTGATGTTACATATATAAATGAAAGGATTGTAATTATAATGAAAAATACCGAAAAAACAATGGACAAAATAGTTGCACTTTGCAAAGGCAGAGGCTTTGTATATCCGGGCTCAGAGATATACGGAGGTCTTGCAAACACATGGGACTATGGTCCGCTTGGAGTAGAGCTTAAAAATAATGTAAAACGTGCGTGGTGGAAAAAATTCATACAGGAGAGTCCTTATAATGTAGGACTCGATGCCGCAATACTTATGAATCCCGAAACATGGGTAGCCTCAGGTCACGTCGGCGGATTTTCCGACCCTCTTATGGACTGTAAGGAATGTAAGACTCGTTTCCGTGCGGATAAGCTTATTGAGGATACCGAGGGTGTAAGTGCCGACGGCTGGTCAGACGAAAAAATGCTTGAATTTATCAATGAGCATGATATAAAATGTCCAAACTGCGGAAAGCATAACTTCACAGATATAAGAAAATTCAATCTTATGTTTAAAACATTCCAGGGCGTAACCGAGGACAGCAAGAATGAAATATTCCTTCGTCCCGAAACCGCTCAGGGTATCTTTGTAAACTTCAAAAATGTTCAGAGAACATCAAGAAAAAAGGTACCTTTCGGAATAGGTCAGATAGGTAAATCCTTCAGAAACGAAATAACCCCGGGCAACTTCACATTCAGAACCCGTGAATTTGAGCAGATGGAGCTTGAATTCTTCTGCAAGCCGGGTACAGACCTCGAATGGTTCAACTACTGGAAGGATACCTGCAAAAACTTCCTTCTTTCACTTGGCATAAGCGAAGAAAATATAAAGCTTCGTGACCACGAAAAGGAAGAGCTTTCACACTACAGCAACGCTACAACCGATATAGAGTTCTTATTCCCGTTCGGCTTCGGCGAGCTTTGGGGAATTGCCGACAGAACAGATTTTGACCTTAAGCAGCACAGCAATCACAGCGGTGAAAAGATGGAGTATCTTGACCCTGAAACAAACGAGAAATATATTCCGTATTGTATCGAGCCGTCACTCGGTGCCGACCGTGTAACACTTGCATTCCTTGTTGAAGCATATGACGAGGAAATAGTTGATGCAGAAAAGAATGATACAAGAGTTGTAATGCATCTTCACCCTGCGCTTGCACCTATTAAGGCGGCGGTTCTTCCGCTTTCAAAGAAGCTTTCGGCAGAGGCATCTGAGGTTTATACAATGCTTGCAAAGGAATTTATGTGCGAGTTTGACGAGGCGGGAAGTATAGGTAAGCGTTACCGCCGTCAGGACGAGATAGGAACTCCGTTCTGTATAACATACGACTTTGACTCAAAAGAGGACGGCTGTGTAACAATCCGTCACCGTGACTCTATGGAGCAGGAAAGAGTTAAAATCGAGGAGCTTTCAAGCTATATAAGAGCAAGACTTGACTTCTAACCTTTAAAAATATAATTAAGCCCCGCCAAAAAAAATGGCGGGGCGAACTTTTAATCACGGCGGCAACGAGCCGCCGTAATGAAGCATTCTCGGTCGGCTGTGCCGACAGCGACAGCAGTCGATTTTTTGCACGGGACGCCCTCGACGCCGTCCCCTACTGCCCACAATATCTAAAACTTCAAAAAAGAGGATAAACCTCAAACATAACCCTTAAGGAGAGCGTTCCACAAAACGATACGTTCTGCAAAATGTAAACTCACGCTTGACGTGCTAATAAAATCCGAAAATGATAAAGTAAATCTTTTAGGAACGCAGAGGGGTGTTGGGGAAACCTCCCCAACCGTCGTTTTTGGTTCTTTTTGGACGAGCAAAAAGAACAATCCCTCCTTGACAAAGGAAAATTTAATTATGAATTATAAAATCAAAATTGAGGAGAATGCCTATGCATAGCCTATTTAAAACGCTTAAAAAATTTTCTGAAAAGGACAAGCTGCGTTTTCACGTTCCGGGTCATAACGGCGGTAATCTGTACAGCCGTGACTTTTCACGAAATATGTTTAATATAGATGTTACCGAATTTGATGAAACGGACGACCTCCAACACCCTTCTTCTATTCTTTGCGAGGCTCAAAATCGTGCGGCAAAGATTTTCGGAGCAAAAAATACCTACTTTATAACCTGTGGCTCAAGCCTTTCAATACAGGCAATGATTATGGGTGCATTCAACAAAGGCGATAGAATTATAGTTGATAGAAACTGCCATAAATCCGTAATTTCGGCACTTATGCTCGGCGGAATATCTCCTGTTTTCGCATATCCCGAATTTGATTATGAGCTTTCAATATATTCAGCAATAACGTCCGCTCAGATTTCGGATTTACTTGACGAGAACCCCGATATAAAAGGAGCTTTGATAACTTCCCCCACATATTACGGAATTTGCTCTGATATTAAGGAAATTGCGAATATTCTTCATTCAAAAAACAAGCTTTTAGTTGTGGACGAGGCACACGGAGCGGATTTTATATTTTCTGAATATCTTCCCGAAACCGCTCTTGAGTGCGGTGCTGACCTTTGCGTTCAAAGCGTTCATAAAACTCTGCCGTGCCTTACTCAATGCTCACTTCTTCACGTTGGAAAAAAATCTAAGGTTTCAATTTCAAGGCTTGAGCGTATTCTGAGAATGCTGCACACCACAAGTCCGTCATATCTTCTTATGTCATCAATTGACGAGGGAATAAGGCTTATGCAGAAACACGCCAAAAGCAGAATTTCTGACCTTACGCTTAAGCTTGAGAATATGAAAACTAAAATCCGAATTGCAAACCGCATAGATATAATTGACGAAAGCAGTTTGAAATTCGATCAGAATAAAAGCATATTAAGGCTTGTACTAAGCTTTAAAAAGCTTGGAATCAGCGGCTTTAAAGCCTGTGAATTACTAAAACATAACTATGGGATTTATGCGGAAGCCGCCGATATTTTCAATGTGGTTTTTGTAATTACAGCTTCAAATACGACTCGTGAAATTGACCTTTTAGAAGCTGCAATTGAAGAAATTTCAATCGGCGACTATTCAAATTCAGCCGATTTAATCACTTCGGAAAATATATGCCAAATTCCTAAAATCGAGCTTGCTTACGAACCTCATTCAGCTTTTGCAAAGGACTTTGAAACGCTTTCGGTAAGCTCGGATAAGCTTATTAACCGTATATG
>CAMCUJ010000142.1 GCA_945878965.1 uncultured Clostridia bacterium | reverse complement strand
GAATTGACAAGTATATCTATTGACATAAGAACTGAAAATTTGTTATAATAAAAATGAGATATTGTAAAATACCGATAAATTTAATTACATATGAGCAGAGATAGATATTAGTTTTTTGGAGGGAATTGTTATGACGAAAATAAATAAGACTTTTTCTCGTAACAGTATACGGATAATTGCAGTACTTCTTGTTATTACGGCAGCGGCTATAGTCGTTTTTTTCGGCAGTAGTAATGTTTATTCGTATGAGGTTGGAGAAATAGTTGAGGCGTGGACTGATATCGGAATAAATGACGGGGATATTTCGGCTGAGCTTTCTGTTACGGCGGTTTCGGATGACGGAACGCCATCTTATAAGCTTACACTTACGGGACAGGGAGATATGGCTTCTAAATCTCTTGCAAGTGCTTATCCGTGGTATCAGTACAGAACTATGATAACGGAGATAAGCATTGACCCAAGGCTTACTAAGATATCTAATCAGGCATTTCAGGGTGCTTCAAAGCTTGCAAGCGTTAGCTTTGGTGATAACAGTCAGCTTGCGGTTATTGAAAACGACGCATTTTACGGCTGCTCAAGTCTTGAATATTTAACTGTTCCGTCTACTGTTACATCTCTTGGAAATTCGGCATTTTCAAATTGCAGTAATCTTTTGGATGTAACCTTTACGGAGGGTTCTGTTCTTGAAAGTATAGGAAACTCCGCTTTTGCGAGATGTACATCTTTAAATACCATTAATGTTCCGGATTCGGTTAAGAATATAGGACTTCAGGCATTTTACAGCTGTTCATCATTAGAAAACACAAAGATAAGTGAATCAAGTCTTATTGAATCCATAGGTTACCAAGCATTCGACGGATGTAAAAGTCTAAAGAGTATAGTTATTCCGATAAATCTTCAAAGCATAGATACAAAGATGTTTAACGGCTGTACTAACCTCTCAAATGTAACCATTGCCTCAAATGCTAAGCTTAAAACAATAGGAAACTATGCGTTTGCAGGATGTACAAATCTTCTTAACATAAACATTCCGGATACGGTTGAGTCTATCGGACAGAGTGCATTTTACAGCTGCAGCAACCTTACTGATGTCAATATAACCGATAATAGTGCCATAACTTCAATTTCGGTATCTACCTTTGGAAATTGTGAGGCACTTAAAACTATTAATTTCCCAAACGGACTTAAAAGCATTGAAAGCTCAGCATTTCAAAACTGCTATGTTTTAAATAACATAGAATTTCCTATGGGACTTGAAAGTATAGGCGAATATGCGTTTGAAGGCTGCTGGGCATTATCAAAGGCCTTGATTCCCGAGGGCGTGACTTTGGTTTCAAGGTATGCGTTTAATAAGTGCAAGGCGCTTACCGAGGTTACAATTCCAAGCACTGTTGATACATTAAACGAATATACATTCGCAAACTGTACTTCGCTTGAAAGCATAACTGTTCCTGAGTCGGTTACCGTTTTGGAAAACAGAGTATTCTCGGATTGTACAAAGCTTAAAACGGTTACACTTCCAAGTAACTTAAAAAGCATAGGCGAAAGAGTGTTTAACAACTGCTCTTTATTGGACGGAGTTGTTATTCCAAGCACTGTTACCGAAATCGGAAGCTCAGCATTTTATGGTTGTAAAGCTCTATCGGCTATAGAAATTCCGACGGGGATAAACAAAATCAGCGAAAGCTTATTCTATGGCTGCACAGGTCTTTTGAATATTGAAATTCCGAATAATATCGGTTTGATTGAAGATAATGCCTTTTACGGATGCAGCGGTCTTACGGATGTAACAATACATATTTCAAGAGGCGAGGGTATTAAGTTTGGTGCAAAGGTATTTAACTCAACCGAGGCACTTGCGGCGGATAAAATAGTATATGTTCTTGATAATGCGGAGTCGCTTGGTTATACATTAAACGGTGTAACCTTTGGAACAGTTGCACTTACGGGCGATGAGGAAAACAGATATACTCATACGACTAAACCGAGCAGTGTAATTGTAAAGTCAAATTACAAGCCGGACAAACCACAGGCGTATATAAATGATACTTCTTTAGATAACGGCGAAACATATTCTTATAACGAGAGCAAGCTTGTTACTATAAAGCGTGCCGAGGGAACAGAAAGTTCTTACATATATTATACGCTTGACGGAAGTGAGCCGACCGAGGATAACGGAATTAAGTATACAGAGCCGTTTTTGATTGATAAGACTTGTACTTTAAAATACAGAGTAGCTGAAATCGGCTGTATAAGCTCTGATATCGCATCGGCAAATATTGAAATAAGACGAACTCTTACTTATGATTACAGCACAAACGGCGGTGGAAGCTCTACAATATTAAGTCAAACAGTTCAGTATGGCGATACGGTTTCACTTGATATAACAGCTGAGGGTACGGCAATTGCACAAAAGGACGGATATGTATTCTTAGGCTGGAATACCGATAAGGATGCACATACTGTACTTAAAAATATAACAGGCTTTGAAGCTGATATAACTGTATATGCAATTTATAAGAAAACAGTTTCAGCAGTGTTCAGAAATCTTTCGTCCAATGATAAGATATTATCGGTAGATTATTATAACAAAGAGGACATATCACAGGCAACGGTTAAGGCACCGAGCATTAGCCGAAAGACCGGCTGGGCTGTAAAGGGTTGGAGATTTGCAAAGAACGAGGAATTTGGCGATACCGAGCCAAGACCTGATATTTATGCGGCAAATTCAAATGTTCCTATTCGTGACGGGGATATGTTTGAGGTTGTATATACTAAGGACATAAAGCTTGTATATAATCTTAACGGAAGCGGTGCAACATCGAGTATTGAAAACGAAATTTGTACTCTTTCAAGCTATACTATTACAGAGGGAATAGACCGCTCCATAGCATATTTTACGGTAACGGATAAGGTTCCGACAAGAAGCGGATATTTCTTTAACGGCTGGGGCGGAACTGCAGCGGCAACTGCCGAGGAATATGTTCCGGGCGATACTATACTTACAGAATCGCTTGAGGACAACTTTACTATATATGCTATATGGACTCAGAAATCATATACGCTTACCGAAACCGAAGTGTCGGGTTCGTTTGCCGATTTGAATTATGGATATCAGACTTCAAATGCTGTAATTTATACAATAACAAATGCAGGAAATTCAGATGTAACCAATTTGAAAGCTTCAATTAAGACGTCGGACTTTACGCTTAGTCCGCTTTCAAGAACATCACTTTTACCGGGAGAAACTGCGACCATTACGGTAACATTCCCAATGGGAAAGGATGCGGGAACTTATACGGATGTTCTTACAATTACAGGCGATAATGTTCGTGAGCCTCTTGGAATTAATCTGTCACAGAAGGTTATTCCTCGTACAATTTCGATTAAATCGGCGTCTGTTGCCGATAAGGTATATGACGGTCAGGTTCTTGGAACGGTTGAAGCTATTGAGTTTGACGGAATAGACGGCTATAACTTTACGGTTTCCGATTATACAGTAAAAGCGGAGTTCTCAGATCCGAATGTTTCATTCAATTCCGAAACCGGTGAGGTAACAGAAAAGAATGCCGTTGTAATTGTTACGTTGAAAAAATCAAATTTCATTTTGGAGTTTAATGAATATCCTGTTAAAGCCAAAATATTAAGAGCGGAGGTTCCGAGTATTCCCGAGGACAGTATAACCGCAAAGTGCAGTCATAACAACTTAAGTCAGGTTACGGATATGCTTCCTGAGGACTGGACATGGAATGAATTCAGTGCAATTACAAGCGGAAATAAGTATCTTGCGGTTTACAAGGATATAAATAATTACAATAATTCAAGCAAAGAGGTTACGGTATATATTTCAACCGTTCATACATATGAGAGCAGAGTTACAATTAAACCTACCTGTGTTACGTTCGGAGAAATGACATACACCTGTGCCTGTGGTGATACATATACTGAGCCTATTGCTAAAGACCCTGAAAATCATATAAATACTACATCTACTGTTAAGACTCCGGCTAATTGCGTTGAAGAAGGCGTTATGGAATATACATGTAACGACTGCGGCAATGTTTATGGAGGTTCGATAGCAATTAATCCTTTAAATCATAAAGGTTATGTAGGAAAGGTTATAGCTGAGGCAACCTGTCAGAGAACAGGAACAATGCGATATATGTGTTATTGCGGAGATTATTATGATGTAACTATTGAAAAGAATCTTGAAAAGCACGAATATGTAACTACTATTACCAAAGTTCCTACCTGTAATGAAGAAGGTGCGGCAAATTATGATTGTCCGTGCGGTGCTCATTATTCAGCACCTCTTGCAAAGGACCCGAATAATCATACAGGCTATGAAGGAGTGGCAACAAAGCTTGCCACTTGCCAGAACGAAGGTGTGATGACCTATACCTGCGGCGGCTGCGGTGATACATATACAGAGCCAATAGAAAAAAATCCTTCACACCATGAGGATTATTCATTTGAAGATACAACTCCGGCAACTTGCCAAAACACCGGAATAAGGACATATACCTGTATTTGCGGTCACAGTTATGAAGAAG
>CAMCUJ010000141.1 GCA_945878965.1 uncultured Clostridia bacterium | reverse complement strand
AACGCTTAAGATACTTTCGGAGTGCGAGGATTTAGAGCCTATGCGGCTTAATTTATATAAAATGCGCTATGCGGAAATTACGGGTTCAGAGTTTGACTGGAGCTGTCTTGAGTATTACTTCTCACAAAATGAACATCTTGATACCTGTTACGGCGATGTTTTATATTTTGCTGTTAAGTACGGAGTTAATTTTGACAACATCGCTCGTATTTTCGATTCGGATAATACAGAGGCTTATCTTAATTCAATGACGATTGATAAAAATGAATTACGCAATGTGTTAAATACAAGAATAGATGAGGATATGCAGGATTGTGATGTATCTGCGTGTATTATTTTTATTAAGCTTTTGAGATATTTTATGCTTAACGAGGATACCGATAAAAATATCGGACTTAATTTCTTTGCAAGATATGCACAAATCGGCTTTGAATATATTTCGCTTATTTTAAATATGGATAATTTAGACGAAAATTCAGCATATGTTCTTCCGAAGAATATAAGAGAAATGTATCTTTCAAGCTTTGCTCTTGTTGAGCTTTCAGACGGAAATTATGCCGCTGCAAGCGAATATCTTGATAAAATATCAGAGTTCTGTCCGGAATTTAAGGTGCTTTACAATATTGTTTATGCGTTAAATGTAAAGAATATGATATGTACGCTTGTAAAGGGTGGAAATCTTGCTTCGGCCAAAGAGCTTATAAATCAGTATACAGAGCTTTACGGAAGCGATGAGGATATTGATGAGATTAAGGATATGGTTTAATAGCTTGTATGTTATTGAATAAACAAAAATCTAAAAGATAAAATAGTAAAGGTGATAACGGTTGGAGAATTTTATACTTTCACTTAATGTTGTGCTGCCGATGTTTCTTATTATGTTGGCAGGATATGTGTTAAGAATTATCGGAATATGGGAAGACAAGACAATAAAAACTATGAATAATGTTTGTTTCAGAGTTTTTCTGCCTGTTCTTTTGTTTCTTGATGTTTATGAAAGAGATATGACGTCGCAGTTTAATGTAAAGCTTGCGGCATATGCGGCGGTGTGCGTGGTTTTGATATATCTCATTTGTTTCTTGGTAATTCCTTTTTTGGAGAAAGAGAACAAAAGACGAGGAGTGCTTATACAGGGAATTTTCAGAAGTAATTATCTGATATTTGGAATGCCGGTTACAATAGCGTTATTTGGGGATAAGGGTGCCGGAGATGCGGCAATCATTGCGGCAATTGTAATTCCGATTTTTAATGTTTTGTCGGTTGCGGTTCTTGAAATATTCAGAGGAGGAAGTATAAATTTTAAGAAAATTCTTTTGGGAATTATGAAGAATCCTCTTATACTGGGCGTATTCTGCGGATTTGTTTTTGCAATACTAAAGATAAAAATTCCGTCATCTGTTTTAAAGGCGGTTGACGATATAGGAAATATTGCAACTCCTATGGCGTTATTGGTGCTTGGCGGTTCATTTAAGTTCGACAGTATAAAGGAGCATAAAAAACAGCTGTTTATAGGACTTATAGGAAGATTTGCGGTTGTTCCGCTTATATTTCTGCCGCTTTCCGTAACGCTCGGCTTTCGCGGTGTTTCTCTTGCGGTGCTTATAGCGCTGTTTACATCGCCTACGGCGGTTTCGTCGTTTACTATGGCTCAGCAGATGGAGGCTGACAGCTCACTTGCGGCAAACTTGGTTATATTCGGTTCGGCAATTTGTATATTTACGATTTTTATATGGGTTTTCGCATTTAAACAGATGGGTTTTCTTTAACTTTTCTGTCCGTCGGGTCAGGATATTTAATGTAAAGGAGAGATAGCTTAATGAAAAAAAGAGGTAAAAAGGTAGATTTTAAATTGCTTCTTGAATTATATATAGCTTTTTTTAAGGTAGGTGCTATAACCTTTGGCGGAGGATATGCAATGCTGCCTATGCTTCAGAAAGAGCTTGCGGATAAGAAAAAATGGACTACAAATGAAGACTTGCTGGATTATTTTGCGGTCGGGCAATGTACACCCGGTGTAATTGCGGTTAATACGGCAACTTTTATAGGCTATAATCTTGCCGGAGTTTTGGGAGCGTTTGTTGCGGTTTTGGGTATGGTTTCTCCGTCGCTTATTATAATTTCGATAATTGCGAAGTTTGTAACTCAATTTTCGCATCTTGAATGGATTCAGAATGCCTTTTCGGGTATCAGAGTTGCGGTTGCGGTTTTGGTTCTTCAGGCTGTAATTAAGATGTGGAAATCGGGCATAAAGGATAAAATCGGAGCGGTTGTTTTTCTTATAACTTTTTCGGTTTGTTTATTATTCTCTTTTTCGCCTGTTTATATTGTTATAGCTGCGATAGTATTCGGAATTGCGGTTAAAAAGTTTTTCACTGATAAAAATAATAATTCGGAAGGCGAGGTAAAATAACGTTATGGATATGCTTGTAATGTTTATTGAATTTTTCAAAACAGGTCTTTTTGCGATAGGCGGAGGACTTGCAACGCTTCCCTTTCTTTATGACATTGCCGATAAATATGAGTGGTTCAGCCGAGATGTTATATCGGATATGATAGCTATTTCCGAATCCACACCCGGCCCT
The DNA here is from genome assembly GCA_945878965.1 of uncultured Clostridia bacterium. GTDB lineage: Bacteria > Bacillota > Clostridia > Monoglobales > Monoglobaceae > CAMCUJ01. Next base: position 1,999 of record CAMCUJ010000141.1, on the reverse strand, counting down.
ATCGGAGTTAATATGGCAACTTATGCCGGTTTTACAAGCTTTGGCTTAGGCGGTGCTTTGCTTTCAACGCTTGGACTTGTGCTGCCATCGATTATAGTTATAATTATAGTTGCAAATTTTCTTAATAAGTTTAAGGAAAATAAGATTGTACAGGCAAGCTTTTACGGCTTAAGACCTGCGGTTACGGCGCTTATTGCCATTGCCGGAGTTGAGGTTTTTAAAGAATCAATTTTGAGCGTTGAAGCGTTTAAGCAAACTCATAACATTTTAAGTCTGTTTAATTTATCGGCGTGTACTTTGTTCATAGTTTTGTTGCTGATAAATATGAAGTGGAAGCCTCATCCGCTGGTTATAATTGTTATAGCTGCAATCGTTGGTGTGGTGTTTAAATTTTGATTAAAAAAAATTACTAAAAGCTATTGACAATCTTAAGAATATACTATATAATATTAGTATATTCTTTTGATATGGAGATTTAAAGGCTCGATAATTTAATTGTCGGTTATCTCTATCATTCTCACAATACTTCTTTATGTAATAAAATGCAGACATTACTTCTTCGTCGGGGGGTTATGTCTGTGTTTTGTTTTGTGAAAAATTTTTGCTTAATTTTAAATTTTCAAAGCTTTTAAAGCGATGTTCATAATTTGTTCACATTTTATTAATTATTTATTAACCAAAACCTTATAGGCTTGAGTTATAATAGGAGCATAACAAGAAAGAAATCTTGTTAGATAACAAATACATAACTCCCTCCCTTTTTGTTATGATGAATGTTGTTTCCCCAGACAACATTCGGTTGTTAACCGTATGGATATCGTTTATATTGCGATATTCATCAATAGAGCGTAAGAACGTTGTTTCCCCAAAACAACGTTCGTTTTTTTGTGCAAAAATCAATATACCTCATCAGCCGTCTTGAATTATGCATTCTGCTTGCTGACGGTTTTTCTTAAAGGCATTTTTTAAAATCTTAGCTGCTGCGTTAGAGGAATGCCGCGCAAAAATAAAACCCTTCCCTTTTGGGGGAAAGGCGATGATTGCTTGGAATATGAAACGACGGATGAGGGGTTAAGCAGTCAATAAATAAACCAAAAGCGGTTTATTATTATACCTCATCAGTCATTTCAAATGTAGCTTTTTTAAATCAGATACTGCCGTCAAATTTTGAAAACATTCTTTGATTTAGTTTTTCACGGGCACTGACGATAGCTTCGGCTTCGGCAGTTTGACGAGCCTCAACTTTTTTTTCAAAATCTGTTTTTACCTTATCGGAATCTGAGCCTAAAAGTTCTATTTCTACTTCTTCGGTTTCTTTTAAATCCGCATTATCAGAGAAATTTTCGGAAACTGAAATATAATCTGAAAAACCTATCTGAAGTGCATTGGACATTCTGATATATTCCTCGGTATTCTGTGCCGCATTGCCGACTTCGGCGCTGTTGTCGGTGCTTTGAACGGCTGCGCTTTCAGCTGAGTCCAAAACTCCGTATTCCGCTTTAAGCTCTTCGGTAAGCTCCTTGTAGATTTGTTCTAAGGATTCATCATCTTTTTTGTGTTCAAGCCTGTGCATAATTTTGTCACGTAATTTTTGCATACTCATTGACTGTTCATAAAGAGATGCTTTTTTACCCATTACATATAGGTTTTCATCGTGACTTAGAATTTCACCTCTGCCAACTTTGCGTTCTAAGAATTCAAGCAGCTTATCTTTCTTTTCGTTTCTCATTTCTGCCGCTTTTTCCGAGCGATCAATTTTTTTAATTTTCTGAGCTACAGTATCCTGAGATGCTGCAACAACACCTTCGGAATTGGGATTTCCTACTATTCGTGCCGCATCACCGCTCTTGTTTGCGTTGATATTTGCATAATTGTTTACAGTTTCAATACCTTGTAGCATATGTCCTCACCCCATTCAAGAAAATTTTATATAATTACTCTATCTATATTAATCGTGCTTTTTAAGTAAAAAGTTTATACCTTCAGCAAATTTTTTTGC
>CAMCUJ010000140.1 GCA_945878965.1 uncultured Clostridia bacterium | reverse complement strand
ATATCCTAAGTTGAGAAATATCGATGTTCTGTATTCTTTGGATGTTTCTCTCCCAAAAAAGTTCAAAATCGCCTTCACTTTCTATCGTGAATTCTGTTATAAACTCATCTGGCGTCATATTCAGACAATCCAGAACAAATCTGTATGCGGAATCACATGTCCTTAAATCAAAAAGCATCCTAACTAATTTTTCCTCCCACATCTAAATCGCAGCCTCAACCCTGTGTTATCCAAATCACTGCCGCAACCCTATCGCAAAACATCCATATCACTAACTCAATTTCATGACATCCAAACCGGCTACTCGACCCTACCGAATATTGGCGTTGATATATTCCCACGGAGTTAATTTCGAAGCTGTATCCGCCGTTGTCCTCTGATAGTCAAATGCCGGAAAAGGCTTAAAATAAGGCTTTTTTCATGTTTACTTCTCAATCCTTGACATCAAAACTACGCACTCCACATGCGGCGTTCGAGGGAACATATCGACCGGAACTGCCTTAATTGTTTTGTAGCCGTGCTGCTCAAAATACTTTAAATCCCTCGCAAGAGTTGACGGCTTGCACGAAATGTAAATCACCTTTTCCACATTGGTTTCAACAACTGTACGAATAAGTAATTCCGCACAGCCCTTTCTCGGCGGGTCAAGTATAACTATATCCGGCTTTAATCCCTTTTCCAGTAGCTTTGGTGCCGTCTTTTCCGCAGAACCACAGTAAAACTCCGCATTAGTTATATCGTTCAGCTTTGCATTCTCTCTCGCATTCTTTACAGCGTCCTCTACTACCTCAACTCCAATAATACGTTTCGCCTTGTCAGCAAGGTATAATCCTATAGTCCCCGCTCCGCAGTATAAGTCCCATACAGTTTCGTTTCCGCCAAGATCCGCAAATTCCTTTGCTATGTCATATAATACCTTAGTCTGCTTCTTATTAACCTGATAAAACGATAACGGCGATATCTTGAACTTTATATCTCCTATGCTGTCCTCAAGAAACTTCTCACCGTATATAAGCTTGGTTTCATCTCCAAGCACAACATTAGTCTGCTTTGCATTTATGTTCTGAACCACTCCGCTTATCCTTATATCAAGCTTCTTTAAATCCGCTATCAGCTTCTCTATCTTATAAATCTTTTTGGTTCTTGTTACAAGACATATCTGAACGCCGCTATCTCCGCTCCTTATATATATGTGCCTTATAACTCCCGTATCCGTTACTTCATCATAAGCCGAAATATCATTCTTCTCCATCCACATTCTTATACACTCAAGTATCTGCCGGCATACCTTGTCCTGTATAAGACAATTATTCATATCAACCACATTGTGACTGTTTCTTGCGTAAATTCCGATTCCATACGGTGTAACGGGAAATTGAGCCTTATTTCTGTAATGCTTATAATCAACGCATCCACGTATTTTTTCTATCTGAGTCTGTATGCCGCCAAGACGAATAAGACAGTCTTCAACCTTCTTCTGCTTATAGCTAAGCTCATGCTCATAATCACAATTCCAAAATGTACAGCCTCCGCATTTGGAGAAATACTTGCATTCAGGCTCGGCTCTTTGCTCAATCGGATTAATAACCTCTATAAGCTTTCCGAACGCATATTTTTTTAATACCTTTAATATGTGAACCCTCACTCTTTCACCAAGCAACGCTCCGGAAACAAAAATCGGAAAATCGTCAATACGTCCGACTCCATCACCGTCATCAGTTGTTCCTGTAATATCTATTTCGTATACTTCATTCTTCTTCATTTTTTCTCCAAATCCCTTAATTCTAAATTACATTAATCCTTTTTATCAAGTATCTCTAAATTTCTTAATAGGGGCTTAATTCCCCTCCACGAAAACGCATAACCCCTATATTTCCTCATAAATTCTCTGTTACTCATTCCATAAAGCTCTTCTAAGCTGAAATCCGATATTCTGTTATCCCTAAACTCATCAAGTGCAGTATCTGAAATTCCCTTATTATGCGGACAGATTAGCTGACACATATCACAGCCCCAGCACATACCGGATTTCAATATCAGTCTTTCTTCCATATCTGTAAGGCTGCCTTTTTTCTGAGATATATGCGAAACGCATTTTTCTATATCAAAACCATTCTCAAAGCTTATCGCTTTGCCAATGCAGTATTTTTCACAAGCACCGCAATTTAAACATTTCCTTAAATCCGGCTTATCATATTCAAATACCATATCCGTAAGAATTAAACCGATAAACACAAAAGAACCGTAATCATCATTAATAAGCATACCGTTTCTTCCAATAAACCCAAGCCCTGAGCTTACCGCCGCATTTCTGTCGTCAAATCCGCCTATATCACCGTAAATATCCGCATATATCGCTCCGTTTTCCTTAATAAAATCCGCAATCGGTTTAAGCTTCTCACGTATAACGCTGTGATAATCTCTGCCCTGTGCATATATCGATATTCTGCTGTTTTTACTTCTGATATAATAAGGAAATAATGCGGCAATTGCCGTATTATACTTAGAGCAATCCGCCTTTGCATTATGAGCCATAGTAAAACCTATCTTAGTTATATTACGTTCATTTGCAAGTCTGATTATTTTTTCTTTCATAATTATCCTTTTGAATTTTAATTAATTAAAGCTCTATTCTTCCCTTAAGTGCCTTTGAAAGCGTCACCTCGTCCGTGTATTCAAGCTCACTGCCTACAGGAACACCGTGTGCTATCCTCGTAACCTTTATGCCAAACGGCTTTAAAAGCTTTGAAATATACATCGCCGTGGTTTCTCCCTCAAGGTTAGGGTTTGTAGCCATTATAACCTCTTTAACCTCACCCGAACTTATTCTTGCCATAAGCTCCTTTATTTTTATATCATCAGGACCTATATTGTCCATAGGCGAAATAGCTCCGTGAAGCACATGATATAATCCGCTGAACTCGTGAGTTCTCTCCATCTGCATTACATCCTTCGGACTCTCCGTAACACATATCACGCTTCTGTCCCTCTTTGGACTTGAACATATAGCGCAAATCTTATCCTCCGATAAATTCTGGCAAATCTCACAGTAGCATATTTTACGCTTTGCCTCAAGTATCGAGCTTGCAAGTTTCTCCGAACGCTCTTTCGGCATATTCAAAACGTGATACGCAAGCCTTTGTGCCGTCTTTCTGCCAATCCCGGGCAGTTTCTCAAATTCCTCTATTAAATTTTGCAACGGTGTAACATAATATTCCATAAATCCTTCTCCAAAACCTAATCTGTTTTCAATTCTTATTTTATCATACTAATACATTGACTGCAATACTAATTCTCAATTTCCTCAGGCTCAAACTGTTTATTATAAAGATTTGCGTAATGTCCTCCTTTTTCAATAAGCTCATCATGAGTTCCGCTCTCACAAATTCTTCCGCCGTCTATCACAAGAATTTTATCGGCATTTCTTATAGTTGAAAGTCTGTGTGCAATTACAAAGCTTGTTCTTCCCTCCATAAGCTTAAGCATAGCCTCTTGAATGTGAAGCTCGGTTCTTGTATCAACCGACCTTGTAGCCTCGTCAAGAATAAGCATAGACGGATTGTTAAGCATAGCTCTTGCGATTGCAAGAAGCTGACGCTGTCCCTGGCTAAGCACACCGCCATCGTCCTCTATTATTGTATCATAGCCCTTTGGAAGCCTTGAAATAAAGCTGTGAATGTTCGCCATCTTAGCGGCTTTTATTACCTCTTCATCGCTTGCGTTCGGATTTGCATATCTTATATTATCCTTTATGGACTCAGAGAATAAATGCGTATCCTGAAGCACTATTCCAAAGCTTTTTCTTAAAAAGTCCTTTTTAATTTTTCGTATATTCACATTATCAATAGTTATTTCACCGTTTTCCGCCTCATAAAATCTCATAAGCAGATTTATAATAGTAGTTTTTCCGGCACCTGTCGGACCTACTATTGCAATGGTATCTCCGGGATTTGCCTCAAATGATATTCCCGAAAGAATTTTCTTTTCGGAATTGTAACCAAAATCCACATCCTTGAATATAACCTTGCCTTTTAAATCCGCAATTTCCACAGCATCCTCATCATCTGTAAATTCAGGCTCGGTATCAAACACCTCAAATACACGCTCAGCACCTGCAATGGCAGACTGTATGGCCGTATATTGGTTGGCTATCTCGTTTATGGGTCTTGAAAACTGCTTTGAATAGTTAAGAAAGGTTACAACTCCGCCTATGTCAAGAAGAGAACGCACCATAAGCAAACCGCCCATTGCCGCTGTGAATGCATAGCCTATGTTGTTAAACATATTCATTGACGGCATAAGAATTGTTGACCATATCTGTGCCGCAATAGAGCTTTTCTTAAGCTGTTCATTTTTCTTTTCAAATTCCTCGATTGCTTCTTCCTCATGACAGAACGCTCTAACTACATATTCGCCTGAAACGGTTTCCTCGATTATTCCGTTAAGCTCACCGAGATATTGCTGCTGATCCTTAAATTTAGGTCTTGCCTTTTTTGTAAGCCACTGTGTATAAAGGAACATAAACGGAATTATAATAACGCTTAAAAACGTTAAAACAGGACTTATACTAAGCATTAGTATAAGC
>CAMCUJ010000139.1 GCA_945878965.1 uncultured Clostridia bacterium | reverse complement strand
TGCTATACGCATAAAATATCTCCTTATTCAAAAAATATATAATTTGCTACATTTTCATAGCATATTTTAAGGTATTAAAGAAATATACTGTAAAAAAATATATACGTCAAGGACAAATGTTACAATTAAAGGGCCAGTTATTACACTTTGAAAAAAATCGCTTAAAAATGTGTTATAATAATTATACGTTAGATAAGCGATAAGCATTTAGCGTATTTCACAAAGGGGGAGGTGCATAAAAATGAAAAAGCTTATGCCGGTTTTAGTTAAGCTCAGCGGTGTAATTGCAGCAATAGCATTTATGGTTGTAACAGTAAGTGCAAATTCATGTTGTACATATATATACAATCAGCCAAAGGCTCCGAAGGGACTTGACGATTATAAAAAGTTTTGATTTGCAATACCAATGTATATAATATAGCTATTTAATGCATTTTACTTTTGCTTATTACAATATTTAAAAGTTTATTAAAAAATATAAATTTGTCAACATAATTCTAAGTGGATATTTTAGCTATATTACATATGTGTTTTAAACGACAGATGCGAAAGCTTGTTCTTTCATGGGGAGTATCGTTTGATATTTAGATAAACAAAGTCAGCATCGTGTTTAAAACATTAAGCAACAGCGGTTTAAGAGGACTATTATTTAGTTTGCTTAAGCCGCTGTTTATTGTATTTTTCAACTTGAAAATCCCCTAAAAGCAAATCCTTAAGAAGGTTTACCAAAGGGGATAATTAATGTTTGCCGGACTGATTTAAATCAGTAAATTTAGAGATTAGTCACCAAAGCATATGTCAATTGAACGAGCCGCCTGCACCCAATCATTGTCAGGGTCAACATTCTTATTTTCACCGATAACATTTTCAAGAGAGTCATAAGACATCTTGTTTCCGTTAAGTGTAACCATATTACCGAATTTACCCTGCATTAGAAGCTCAACCGCATAAGAACCGTAACGGGTAGATAAAATTCTGTCATTGGCAGTAGGAGTACCACCTCTTTGAACGTGTCCCAAAATAGTTGCACGAGCCTCAAGTCCAACCAAGCCCTCAAGCTGATCTGCAACGAAAGCACCGATTCCGCCAAGACGAACAGGGTCAGGACTGTTTTCTATAATCTTAGATACCATAACCTCGCCGTCCTTTGGCTTTGCACCCTCGGCTACAACTACTATTGCAAAGTCTTTGCCTCTTGCACGGTTCTTTTTAATTGCTTCCGCTACCTTATTTATATCATAAGGAATTTCAGGAATAAGTATTGCGTCACATCCGCCGGCAATACCGCTTGCAAGTGCTATCCATCCCGCATATCTTCCCATAACTTCAACAACAATAATTCTGCTGTGTGATTCAGCTGTTGTTCTAAGTCTGTCTATTGACATTGTAGCTGTTGAAACCGCTGTATCAAATCCGAATGTTGTATCTGTTGAGGCAAGGTCATTATCTATAGTTTTAGGTACACCTATAACCTTAACTCCTTTTCTTGAGAAATCTCTTCCGCTTGTAAGAGTTCCGTCGCCGCCGATAACTATAAGAGCGTCAATGCCCGCCTTTTTAAGATTTTCAACACCAACGTCAGATACGTCGCCTCTTTGTTCCTGTCCAAACTCATCAATATATGTGTAATCGAAAAGATTATCCTTGTTTGAACTGTAAAGTATTGTTCCGCCCTTTGAAATTATACCGGTTACATCTGTAAGCTCAAGGTTTACAAACTGATCGCCGCCAAGGTATAAACCTCTGTAGCCGTGCTTTATTCCTACAACCTCAAGTCCGTATTTTAATATAGCTGTCTTTGTTACCGCACGTATAACAGCATTTAGTCCCGGACAGTCGCCGCCGCCTGTCATAACACCTATTCTCTTAATCTCACTCATCTTCTTAAACACACGCCTTTCTTTAATACATTCAATAAAATTTAAGTCAAGTATATTATATCCAAATAACTTATAACAAACATTTATATCAAAATATTTATTTTAAGATATTATTATCGCAGCTTTAAATCCGATATCATATATCATAATTTTATATTAAAGGACATAAATCTTCAATAATAAAAATACACTATTTATTTTACATCATTATACGAAGTTTTTCAAGACTAAAAAATATTTTTGTGTATTTCTGTCAAAAATGCAATGCCTTAATATTGGTTTTTTAGCATAATGAATTAAAGCGTAATACCTTATTTTTACTATCAAGAAATGGTTTTCAAGGCTTAGGCTGATATTGAGATGAAAAATAGATGAATAAAAAGCTTTAAATATAATTTATGGAATATTTTAATTTTAAAAAAATTGTTGATTGCATTAGAATTATTCAAAAAAATATTGCTAATTTTTAAAAAGTGTTGTATAATTAAGATAGGCTCTTTGAAACTGTATATAAAAATATACAGAGAAGATATCCGGTCAAAAAATAAAAGCCGGGAAGCAGAACCGAAACAATCTGTATATATATATCAAGAAAGGACGAGATTAAAATGGAAAAGGAACAGGTTTTAAAAAAGCTTACTGACTGCGGACTTGTAGCGGTAGTAAGAGCAAAAACAGAGGATGAAGCTATAAGAATTACAGATGCATGCTTAGAAGGCGGATGTACAGGAATCGAGCTTACATTTACAGTGCCGGGTGCACATAAGGTTATAGAAGCACTTGCAGCAAAGTATCAGAACGGAGAAATGATGCTTGGTGCGGGAACTGTACTTGATGCAGAAACAGCAAGACAGGCTATTTTATCCGGTGCTAACTACGTTGTAAGTCCGGGCTTCAACGAAGATGCTGCAAAGCTTTGTAACCGTTATAGAGTACCATATTTACCGGGCTGTATGACAATTACAGAGGTACTTCGTGCAATGGAAGCAGGTGCAGATATCGTTAAGATATTCCCGGCTGACTTATTCGGACCTACAATTATAAAGGACATAAAGGGTCCTCTTCCTCATGCAAAGATGATGCCAACAGGTGGTGTTGACGTATCTAATGTTGACCAGTGGATTAAGGCAGGTGCTGTAGCTGTAGGTGCAGGTTCATCTCTTACAAAGGGTGCAAAGACAGGCGACTATGCTGATATCACTAAGACTGCTAAGGAATTTATCGCAAAGATAAAGGAAGCAAGAGGACAGTAATTTTTATTACTGATAATTATTAATGCATATTATAGCGTATTTGTTTATTAACATATATGCTATTAAACACAATAAACTTTAATTACTTAGAAGGAGAATTTAAAACTATGGCAAAAGTTGTTACAATGGGCGAGATTATGCTAAGATTATCTACCCCGGGAAACGAGAAATTCATTCAGGCAGACGAGTTTGACGTATGTTACGGCGGCGGTGAAGCAAACGTTGCAGTTTCACTTGCAAATTACGGACATGACGCTGAATTTGTTACAAAGGTACCTGAGAATCCAATCGGTGAATGTGCGGTTGCAGCACTTCGCAAGATGGGTGTTGAAACAAAGAACATCGCAAAGGGCGGAGAAAGACTTGGTATATACTTCCTTGAAACAGGAGCTTCAATGAGAGCTTCAAACGTTGTATATGACAGAGCACATTCTTCAATTTCAACAGCTGTAGCTGCTGACTTTGACTTTGATAAGATATTTGAAGGAGTAGATTGGTTCCACTTCACAGGAATTACACCTGCTGTATCTGATGCTGCCGCTGAGCTTACAGAAGTAGCTTTAAAGGCTGCTAAAAAGCACGGCGTAAAGGTTTCTGTTGACCTTAACTTCAGAAAGAAGCTATGGTCAAGCGAGAAGGCTCAGAAGGTTATGACAAACCTTATGCAGTATGTTGATGTTTGTATCGGTAATGAAGAGGATGCCGAGAAGGTTCTTGGTTTCAAGCCGGGTAACACAGACGTTACAAGCGGTGACCTTGAGCTTGCAGGTTATGAGGATATATTCAAGCAGATGGTTGAGAAGTTCAACTTCGAGTATGTAATCAGCTCACTTCGTGTAAGCCACAGTGCATCTGACAATGGCTGGTCTGCATGTATCTATTCAAGAGATACAAAGGAATTCTATCATTCAAAGGAATACAGAGTACACCCAATCGTTGACCGTGTAGGCGGCGGCGACTCATTTGCGGGCGGTACAATCTGCGGTTTCCTTGACGGCAAGAACTTTAAGGATGCTTTGGAATTCGGTGTTGCGGCATCAGCTCTTAAGCACACAATCCCTGGAGATTTCAACTTAGTTTCAAGAGCTGACGTTGAGAATCTTGTAGGCGGCGACGGAAGCGGTCGTGTTCAGAGATAATTTTGCTTAAAAAGCGTTAAAATTTTATTTAAACAGAATAATCTAAAATGCAATTAAACAAAAGCCCTCTGCGGATTTCGCAGAGGGCTTTTGTTCTTTTTGGACGAGCAAAAAGAACAAACTCCTCCTTTTTAAAGGAAACTTAATTATAACTAAATCAAGATGTCCCCCGCATCTTAGGCGGCGGGTTCCACTTGATTTTTTCGGTGGGAGTACCTTTTTCCCACCGAAAACGTTGAATGACGGCGCTCTGCGCCTTATTGAACTAAATCAAGATGTCCCCCGCATCTTAGGCGGCGGGTTCCACTTGATTTTTTC
>CAMCUJ010000138.1 GCA_945878965.1 uncultured Clostridia bacterium | reverse complement strand
CCTTTGTTTCGGCAGCCTTCTTTGTGTCTGGCTTAACCGCCTTTGTTTCGGCAGCTTTCTTTGTGTCTGCCTTAACCGTCGTTGTATTTAACTCCTTAGTTTTAGTTTCAGTCTTGGCTTCAGCTTTAGCCTTAAGAGCAGGCACTGTTTCCTTTTTCTTGCGGCTTACTGCCTTTTTCCTTAAGAACAAAGCTGTAAGACCGGGTACTGTAATATCTATGGAATATTTAAAGTTTCCAAACGGAATCTTCTTCGCCTTATACACAGCTCCTTTAGCTCCAACGCCGTCGCCGCCGTAAACCTCATCATTGCTGCTGAGTATTACTTCATAGCTTCCCGCAGACGGAACTCCTATTCTGTATTTCTCATATAAAACCGGAGTAAAGTTGCCTACAAATATAGTACGCTCTCTTCCGCTGCGGCTGGTTCTGATAAATGAGATTATGCTCTTTTCATTGTCGTCCGCATTAATCCATTCAAATCCGTTCCAGTCACTGTCATTTTCATGCATTGATTTATTCTTTTTATAAAAATCATTAAGCTCAGCGCTGTATTTCTGCATCTGCTGATGCTTTTCAAACTCAAGTATTCCCCAGTCAAGTCCCTCGGCAAATCTCCATTCAATAAACTGTGCAAACTCTCCGCCCATAAAGTTAAGCTTCTTTCCGGGATGAGCAAACATATACGCATAAAGCAGTCTTAAGCTTGCGAACTTCTCCTCATAAGTGCCGTACATTTTATCAATCATAGATTTCTTTCCATGCACAACCTCATCATGCGAAAAAGCGAGAATATAGTTTTCACTGAACGCATACATAAATGAAAATGTTATCATACTGTGATTGAATTTTCTAAAGTACGGATCCATACCCATATACCTTAAAACATCATTCATCCAGCCCATATTCCACTTGAAGTTAAATCCTAAACCGCCTTCATGAGCAGACTTTGTAACTCCGCCCCACGCCGTCGATTCCTCAGCTATCATTAAAATGTTAGGGAATCTCTCAAACACTGCCTTATTAAGCTTTTGCAAAAACTCTATAGCCTCAAGATATTCCTTGCCGCCATACTTGTTCGGAAGCCACTGTCCGTTCTGTCTGTTATAATCAAGATACAGCATACTTGATACGGCGTCAACTCTGAAGCCGTCCAGATGGAATTCCTCAAGCCAGAATATTGCATTTGATATCAAAAACGAAAATATCTCGGTCTTTTTATAATCAAAAACCAAAGTTCCCCATTCAAAATGCTCACCAAGCCTGCTGTCAGGATTTTCGTATAAAGCTGTTCCGTCAAATTTAGCAAGACCGTAGCCATCCTTTGGAAAGTGTGCCGGAACCCAGTCCATTATAATTCCTATTCCCGACTTGTGGCACTTATTCACAAAATATTTAAATTCAAGCGGTGTTCCGTATCTGCTTGTAGCCGAATAGTAACCGCATACCTGATATCCCCATGAACCGTCATACGGATATTCACTTACAGGCATTACCTCAATATGAGTATATCCCATCTTTTTAACGTATGGAATAAGCTCATCCGCTATCTCTTTATATGTATAACAAGTACCGTCCTCTTTACGCTTCCATGAACCCAAATGAACCTCATATATACTCATCGGCTTATTATAAGGCGGAGTTTCCACTCTCTTTTGCATCCACTTTTCATCCGACCATTCATATGATAAATCGTATGTTATAGATGCATCACGAGGTCTCTTTTCCGAATAAAACGCATACGGGTCAGCCTTTAAAAACGACCTTCCGTCAGGAGTTTCTATCTTGAATTTATAATATACATTCTCGGTTACTCCTTCAATAAATCTCTCCCATATACCGGATTTTTCGTGCTTTCTCATATATCCTTTTTCGGCATTCCATCCGTTTGTATCGCATAAAACCGAAACCTTTGCAGCATTAGGTGCCCAAACCGCAAACAAGTATCCTTCTTTTCCCTCTTCGGATACCATTTTATGTGCTCCGAGCATTTTATAGCTGTAATAGTTCTCTCCTTTATTAAACAGATACATAGGAGGATCGTCTATATAATATTTTTTTTCTATATCTTTTTTCTTATCCTTCTCTCTCATCGGGCATAACTCCTTTCTATGCAATTTTGTATAATTTCCCCATTTCATATTTGTTTTCAAATTCCGCTTTTATTTTTATTAACCAATCTTACGACATTTTATCAGTGGATAAAAACTTCCGCAAAACTCATAAAAAGCAGCATAGCCGTTGTTGTTTATACAAAATTTATTCTTTTCTATATTATAATTTTAGCATACTCTATTATTTTTGTCTATTTGTTTTGATTAAAAACATAACCAAAATATACACGACTTTTTGTTGCTTTTGCACATTTTACAAGCCGTTTGATATGATTAAATAGTGAATTTTCTACATAATCATTGTTTTGTATATGTATATATTTCAAAAATATACTTTATTTGATTGCAATGAAAAATACTGATAATTATTTTGTAAATACCATTGCAGACATTGGGGTTAAATTTATTTTAAGCTTACCGTTTTCCGCCTCAACAGTTGTAATTTTTTCGTTTGTGAACTTAACATTAAACCTGTTAACATAAAACTCCGAAACATCAACCTCTACAGTTTCGCAGTAATTTCCTCTGTTGACAGCACAAATCACAACATCATTATCCGCTCTCTTTCCAAAGGCATCACGGTGTCCGCTTATATATCTTGCATATACATAAACGTTATTCTGCGCATAAAGAGTCTTGAATTTTCCGCTCTTTAAGCATTCTCTTTTGTTTCTGAAGCTGCAAAGCTCCTTATAATATTCAAGAAGCTCGGGATTTATGCACCGCCATGTATAAGGCATACGATTAAACGGATCGGAAATACCCTCCATACCTATTTCATCACCGTAATAAATACACGGAACACCCACAAAGGTCATCTGCATAAGCACAATAAGCGACATACGCTTAAGTGCCAGCGTTTCCTGATTCGGAGTAAGCTTTATATTATGGCGTTCATGAGGTGCGGAATCATTTTCATAAACCTCACCCAAAACCGATTTTATTCGCATTGTATCATGAGTTCCGAGAATATTCATAAGTGCGTAGGTTGTTTCCAAAGGATAATTTTCAATTATACTCATAATATTTTTGGAAAACCACTCCGCATTTATATTTCCGAGAACAAAAGAAATCATATTATCCTTAAACGGATAATTCATAACCGTATCAAGCTCGCTTCCGAGAAGATATTCACGAAGCTCACTATAGCTTATTTTATTTGAGGCATCCTCCCAGACCTCGCCGATTATAACTGCGTCAGGGTCGGTTTTCTTAACCTCTTCCCTAAGTATCTTTATAAAATCGCTCGGAAGCTCGTCGGCAACGTCAAGTCGCCAGCCCGAGGCTCCGTTTTCAAGCCACATTTTTATTACGGAATCATCATCTCTTAATATATAATCAAGATATGACGGCGTCATTTCATTTACATTGGGAAGGTTTGAACAGCCCCACCACGACCTGTACTCATTACTCTCTCCGGCGAAGTCGTACCACGACCTGTATGGTGAATTTAAATCACGGTAAGCACCTGTATTTTCACCGTAGCACCCATACTTATTAAAATAAATACTGTCACTTCCGGTATGACTGAAAACTCCGTCAAGAATAATTCTTATTCCATATCCCTTTGCCTTTTTGCAAAGCTCTTTAAAATCCTCAGCAGTTCCGAGAGTTTGGTCTATCTCTTTGTAATTTGCCGTATCGTATCTGTGATTTGAATACGCCTCAAAAATCGGGTTAAGATAAATTATGGACACACCAAGCTCCGATAAATACGGGAGCTTTTCTGTAATTCCCTTAAGATTTCCGCCGAAAAAGTCATTGCAGGCAGGTCCGTTTTCATATCTGTGAGGATTAAAGCATATATTGTCGTACCAGTCCTCATGAATTATGTATTCCTCACGTTTTTTTGCTATAGGCTCATTATGTACTCCGTAAAATCTGTCCGGAAATATCTGATACATTATACCCCTTTTAAACCAGTCCGGAGTCTTAAAACCCTTTTTATAAACCGTTATCTGATACGACTTTTCGGTCGGATATGTTGTTGTAAGTCCGACACCGCCAAGCATCTCATCATTATTTGAATAGTAGTATACCTGACCTTCAAAGCAGGCAATAAAATAATACCATACAAGCATGGGTTTTTCCGGCATCTCAACTACCGCAGTATACATTATAACATCATTATCAACCGGAGTTCTTTTCATATTGTATATATGTTCTTCGCCGCCACGCCACATTCTGAGCTTTACATAATCGGGAACAACATCCGATGTAACTCTTATGCTTATTTTCACAGAGCTTCCGGTCGGAACCGCTCCGAATGGCGACCTATAACTTAAATCCTGCGAATTATGATATAAAATCATCTTTCTCTCCTTTTGTTCTTAACTTCTTATTCTGTCTTATTCATAATATCGAAATTCTTACTACTTTATGTAAAAAATATAATAAAGCAGTCTTTATTTTATTATACTATATAACCTAATTTATTTCAATTGCTTTTTGAAGTTTTTTTGTTAATTTTCTATTGAAATAATA
>CAMCUJ010000137.1 GCA_945878965.1 uncultured Clostridia bacterium | reverse complement strand
TTAAATGAAAGAATTTATCGGCAGAAAAAATGAGCTTGAAACGCTTAAACGTGAGTATAAAAGAAATAAGAGTTTTGTTGTCATCTATGGACGCCGCAGAGTCGGGAAAACTACACTTATTAAAGAGTTTATCAAGGATAAAAAGGCTCTTTATTTTTTAGCGGCCGAACAGATTGAAAGTGAAAATCTGAAAGCATTTGCCGGAAGTCTTTCAAGATTTACAGGACAGAGTTATATGGAAAACATCAGATTTGAAAATTGGGAGGCGGCTTTTTCCGCTTTTGCGGAATATGAAGCTTCTGAAAAGAAAATTCTTATTCTTGATGAATTTCAGTATCTGGCAAACATCAATCCGGCTTTTGTTTCTGTTTTTCAGAAGGTTTGGGATGAAATACTGTCACAAAAGAATATTATGGTTATAATATGCGGTTCACTTATCAGTATGATGCTTAAGAATGTTTTATCCTATTCAAGTCCGCTGTACGGCAGAAGAACGGCTCAGATACGTCTTTCGCCGCTCAGCTTTTATGAAATACGGAATTATTATAATGATAAAAGCTTTTGCGATGCTGTAAAATTGTACAGCATAACAGGCGGCGTTCCCAAATATATTGAGCTTTTCTCAAATGACTTGGAAATAGACGAAAATGTTAAGAATGAAATATTCTCGAAATACGGATTTTTATTTGAAGAACCGACATTTCTGCTTGAAAAAGAAGTTAAGGAAACTGTAAGCTATTTTTCTATTATTAAAAGTATCGCCGCAGGGAATCATAAGCTTGGGAATATTGCATCCTTTCTTGAAATGAATACAAGCCAAATCACTCCCTATCTTAAGGTACTTACAGACCTTGACATCATTGAAAAAGAGCTTCCTGTTACCGAGAAAAATCCTGAAAGAAGCAAAATGGGGCTTTATTATATTAAAGATAATTTCATTGAATTTTGGTTTAAGTTTGTGGCTCCGTATAAGAGCGAGTTAGAGATTGATAATCTTGAACCGGCATTAAAAAAATATCGGGAAAATTTTATTTCATCACATGAAAGCTATGTTTTTGAACAGATTTCTAAGGAAACACTTCGTAAATTGTGTAAGGATATTTTTGAAGATTTTGAGGTTCAAAAAATCGGCAGGTTTTGGAACAGCAATACTGAGATTGATGTTTGTGCAGCTTCCGTAAATCCGGAAAAGTTTATTCTTGGTGAATGTAAATTTTATAGCAAGGAAGTAGATGCAGATGTATATTTTGATTTAAAGAATAAAGCGACCGAAACTAAGGAATTTAAAAATAAAGACATTAAATATGTAATTTTCTCAAAAAGCGGTTTTACGGAGCGGCTTATTGATATTGCAGATAAAAATAAAGATTTATATTTGGTGAATAAGGATGAATTGTTTTACAATAAGAGTTAATATACAGTATCAGATTAAGATTTTATCTTTTTTTACAAAAGCAGAGGCACGGACTTAATCGCCCTTGCCTCTGCTAAAATATATTTTATAAAAAGAATTAAGATGAAAGCTAAGTAATTACCTCATAAAGAGTTGACGCATCATTCTTTGCAACCGTTTCTTTAACCTCTGTAACCTTAATTTTAAGATTCTTGCTGCCAAAGGTTATCTCTAAAACATCGCCGACCTTTACATCATATGACGCCTTTACAACTCTTCCGTTTGCCGAAATTCTGCCGGCATCACAGGCTTCGTTTGCAACAGTTCTTCTCTTTATAAGGCGTGAAACCTTTAAATATTTGTCAAGTCTCATTTGTATATTATCAGAATTGTCGGTTAAGTGTAATAATTAATAATTTCAAATTCAAAACAGACAATCCGTTCTCCTTTCGTTTTTCGTTTATTTATCGTTTTCAAATTTCTCAAACTCGTTTATAAATTCATGTATTCGTGATGAAAGTGCAACCTCAGGGTCAATTCCAAGCTCACGAGCGGCTACCACCATATTAAAAAGTATTTTGCCTATATATTTTTCCGCAATCTCTTTATCGTTAATTTCGGTCATCTCCATTAATATACTTCCAAGGCTGAATGCCGTAGTCTTAATATCGGGAAACATATAACCCGCTTTTTCTGCCTTTGACTGAATCTTTTTTGCCTTCATAAGCGACGGCAGATAATCTGAAACGCCCTTAAGCTCATCGGTTATGCTTTTCTGCTCACGATCATTTCTTTTTATAGCGTCCCAATTCTTAAGAACCTCATCCGAATTTTCAACGCTTACATCACCGAAAACGTGCGGATGGCGATGAATAAGCTTACGGCAAATACAATCCGTAACGTCCTCCATAGTATATTCGTTGTTTTCGGCACCAATCTGAGCGTGAAATACCACCTGCAAAAGCACATCTCCGCTCTCATCAGCAATTTTGGCATTGTCACCGCTGTCTATTGCCTCAATAAGCTCATACCCTTCCTCGATAAGGCTTTCCTTTATGCTTTGGTGTGTCTGCTCCATATCCCATGGACAGCCGTTTTCACCCCTGAGCCTTGCGACTATCTCCTTTAAATCCTCAAATGTATATTTCTCAGTTTTCATTTTGCTTTCCTCCGTTTGTAGGGGAGAATCTCTGTGCACTCCCGTGAAAAACACATTACAGTTAAATTTTAATCCTTAAGCATCTTAGTCTTTTCTAAGATTTTTGCGATTTTTTCGCCCTTTGGAAGCATAAGAATATCCGTACGCTTTATAGCTCCAAGCACAAGTGCCGCCAAAAGATATACAATTCCCGCAAGAGCGATTACAATTATAGTTGAAATTCTTCCCGAAGAAATAACCTGTGATACAATTTTATTAAATAAATATGCACCGCAGCCCATAACTCCGGCAGCAATAAAAGGCTTCACAATGAAATCCATAATTCCAAGACGTATCTTTACAAGTCTTACAATTGCGGCAACATTTAAAATCGCAATTATCGCATAACAGATGTTAGTTGCAATAGGAGCACCGTCAATTCCCCAGATAGGTATGCACGTATAGTTCATAAGCACCTTTACAAGTCCGCCTATTACCATATGAATTACGGGATAATAGACCTTTCCGTATGCTTGAAGAATTGAATTTGTAACCGATACAATCGCAACGAATATTATTGCGATTGAAAGCTTCTGAAGAACCAATGCGGCGTCCGAATCACTGAATAAAATTCCTAAAATCTGTTCCGAAAGAACCGACATTCCGATAGCACAAGGCATTGCGAAAAGAGAAGTTATTCTCAGTACACTTTCCGTAACCTTTTTGGCATCGTTTAGCTTGTTCTGAGCCGTATATGCCGAAATTGCCGGAACAACGCTCATTCCGAGTGCCACTACAATTGTAAGCGGAAGATTAAACATTGTCTGAGCCTGACCGGTATACATTCCGTAAAGTGAATTGGCTTTCTTCTGAAGAAGCTCAATGCCGTTCCAACCGTTTTCAAGTGCCTGTTTTGCAAAATCTGTTCCTTCTCTGAAAAGAAAATCATATTTATCAAACACAGACGGATTTATTACAAGTCTGTTCATTATAGTTCCAAGGTCAATAAGGCTTGTAAGACTTGAAACAGATGCTCCGATTGTGATTGGTATTGCAATAAGGATAAGCTCCTTTAATATATTAGATTTGCTCCGTGTAACTTCTAATTTATTAATTCCCTTTTTCTGCTTTGTGAATACATAAATACCCATAAGCAGAAGGAGGGCAAGGAAAGTTCCGCCGGTTACACCAAGTATCGCACCTGCTGAGGCATAGCGTGTTCTTATTTCGGTTGATGCGACCTCAAGGGTTGAAAAATCAATTTCATTAATCTGCGGATTAATTGCCATATTCATAACAAACATAGCAAGAACAATTCCCACGCCGAGCTTTACAATTGCCTCGGTTACTTCCGAAAATGCTGTAGGGTACATATTCTGTCTGCCCTGAAAATAACCTCTGTAGGCAGAGAGAAGCGCAACGCAGAAAACTGCCGGTGATATTGCACGTATGCTCAGTGCCGCTTCGGAGTTTCCGAGCATATCGGCAAGAGGCTGTGCAAATATGAATAATATACTGCTTCCTATAATTCCGACAATTCCAAGAAACAGAAACGCTGTTTCAAATACACGAACGGCGTCCTTCTCGTCATTTCTCGCCGTGCTTTCCGCTACCATTTTTGAAACGGCGGTAGGAAATCCTGCGGTTGCGATTATGAACATAAACGTATATATTTGATAGGCTACGTTAAAAAGACCGCTGCCTTCTTTTCCTATAAGCTCATAAAGCGGAATTTTGAATACCGCACCTATTATTTTCACTATAAGACTTGCAAGTCCCAAAACCAAAGCACCTTTCATAAAGGACTGCGTTTTACTTTTCCCCACGTTATCAACTCCTGTATTGTCCGTAAATTAATATATTAAAACTCTGTAATACACACAACTAATACAATTATATTATATTTTGATAGAAAAAACAACCTCTTTTAAAATTTTTTTCGTGTTTTTTTAGTGAATAATCAAAGTAAGAAGCTGTTTTATTGAAACAGCAGTTCATTTCATTACAATATTGACAATTAATATAGGGAACCTCTAAAAATTGATTCCCAATCATAATATTTTGCTATTTCGATT
>CAMCUJ010000136.1 GCA_945878965.1 uncultured Clostridia bacterium | reverse complement strand
CGATGGCAATCGCCATCGCATGGACGATTGCATAAGATCGCTCCGAAATAATAGCACGTTACCTTTGATGATTGGAAAGGAAATAAAATATATGAAAATAAAAGTAATAGGAGCCGGGCTTGCAGGCTGTGAGGCTGCATGGCAGATTGCAAACAGAGGAATTGATGTTGAGCTTTATGAAATGAAGCCGCTTAAACATTCTCCGGCACATAAGAGTGATGATTTTGCGGAGCTTGTATGCAGCAACTCTTTAAGAGCAGACGGACTCGCAAACGCTGTAGGACTTATTAAAGAGGAAATGCGTCGTTTTAATTCAATAATAATGAAATGTGCCGATGAGCATAAGGTGCCGGCAGGCGGTGCGTTGGCGGTTGACCGAAACGGGTTTTCTGCGGCGGTTACCAAGGCTGTAAAATCACACCCTAAAATTACGATTATAAATGAAGAGGTTGATAAAATCAATACAGATGAATACACAATTATTGCCGCAGGACCTCTTGCATCGGAAGCTTTGACTCAGGAAATACAGCGGATTACAGGTAATGATTATCTTCACTTCTTTGATGCGGCGGCACCTATTGTAAGCTATGAAAGCATAGATATGACTAAGGCTTTTAAGGCGGCAAGATATGGCAAAGGCGGAGCGGATTATATAAATTGTCCTATGACTAAGGAGGAGTATCTCCATTTTTGGAATGAGCTTGTAAAGGCTGAAACGGCAGAGCTTCATGACGGAGTTGAAAATCCCAATGTATTTGAAGGCTGTATGCCGATTGAGGTTATGGCACGCAGAGGTGAGGACACTATGAGATTTGGACCCTTAAAGCCTGTAGGACTTACAAATCCTAACGATAATTCACGGCCTTATGCGGTGGTTCAGCTAAGACAGGACGATGCGGCACACAGTATGTTTAATATAGTAGGATTTCAGACTCATCTTAAGTGGGGTGAGCAAAAGAGAGTATTCGGCTTAATTCCCGGACTTGAAAATGCCGAATTTGTAAGATATGGTGTTATGCACAGGAACACATATTTAAATTCGCCTAAATTACTTACCGATACCTACAGAATGCGAAAGTATCCTAAGCTGTATTTTGCAGGTCAGATAACGGGTGTCGAGGGTTATATTGAGTCGGCGTCCTCAGGTCTGGTTGCCGGAATTTGTGCGGCTGATTCACTTCTCGGCAGGCCTGAAATGGTGCTTAGTGCAAAAACGGCTATGGGCAGTCTTGCAAAGTATATCTCAAACGAAAGTATAACTAATTTTCAGCCTATGAACGTTAATTTCGGAATTTTTGAGGATTTGGGAGTTAAGATTAAGGATAAAAAGGAAAAGGCACAGCGTTATTGTGAGCGAAGCTTTGAGGAAATTTGTTCAATTAAAAATGAAAATGCTTACATTCTATAAGCTTAAAGTTGGATAAATATTTTAAATAAATGAAAAAAGGGTTCAAATCGAACCCTTTTATATACATTTGACGGAGTCAAACGCAACTCCAGGACGGAATAACTATCAACTCCATTTATAGTATATATCATTATTATATTTTTGTCAAGTATTTTTTATTCGTTTTATATAGTTTAAATTTTCCACTTTTTGAAATCCAAATTCGTAATATAATTCGTTAGGTTGTAAAAAATTTTCTGTCTTATTATGTATTTTTACAAAAAGCTTATTTAGCCAATCCTCAAATTCAGTTTCAGGTGTTTTTGTATCTAAATTATTTTCATAATATTGACGTGTAATTCCGGCAAATATATCTGCAATCTGAATAGCCGGAGTTATTTTTGAACTTACAAAGAAAGGCGTTTCTAATATCCGATCAAATTTTTTTCCGAGTTTTGATCTAAATAAAAATTGATTAAAGGAATTGGCGATTTTTAAATCCTCTGCCTCATTAGTTTCGTCAAATACAAAAATTGATTTTTCTATATTACGTTTTTCTGAAAAATATTCAATCTTTTTTAGTAAGAGTTGATACTGTTTAGGTAAAATTCCATCTGAGGAATTGATTTCGGAATCCGGTCTTTTCATAATAATACAGAAAGTTGTTATATTGTGTTTTACAGCGATATTCACTAATTCATCAGCGTATTTTTTATTGTTTGTACGATTTTTTTCAATGGTCTGTTTTCTTATTATATTGGTAGATTTAATTTCATCTTGTTTGGAATAAATCTCATCCTTCAACTTATATATTTTATTTGTTAAAGATTTTATGTCTTTTTCATATATACATACTGCTAACAAAACCGAAAATTTATTATTATCAGTAGGACGCGGATATCCGCTTTCATCAATAAATACAAGCATAGCAAATTCCCCTTTGAATTATTTAAAGTAAAAATCATAACCATTCTCAAGAGAGCAATCCCAATATAAATGGTTATGATTTTTTAATTGTGCATTATTAATTACGAATTAATATTATTATTTTTACGCTTTGCAATAGGTGTGTATTCCAAACGCTGAACAATACTCTTATACGCAGGTCTGATTATTCTGCCGCCTGTCATAATCTCTTCTATTCTGTGAGCCGACCAGCCGACAATTCTTGACATCGCAAATATTGGTGTGAATAATGCTTGTGGAATGTTAAGCATCTGATAAACAAATCCCGAGTAAAAGTCAACATTTGCACACATAACCTTGTCAACACCCTTGACTTCGGCAAATGCCTTAGGTGCAAGACGTTCTATCGTGTCGTAAAGATTGAATTCCTCCATATGGTCTGTCTTTTCGGCAAGCTCCTTTGCACTTTCCTTAAGAAGTACGGCTCTTGGGTCGGAAAGAGTATATATAGCGTGACCGATTCCGTATATAAGACCTTTTCCGTCGCCGGCTTCTTTTCTCAAAATCTTTTTGAGATATTTGTAAATCTCGTTTTCATCTGTCCAGTCTTTAACATTTTCTTTAATCTCATTAATTTGAGAAAGCATTTTATCGTTTGCACCGCCGTGCTTTGGACCTTTTAAAGAACCTACAGCCGCTGCAACTGCGGAATAGGTATCGGTATCACTTGAAGAAAGAACTCTGATTGCAAATGCAGAATTGTTTCCTCCGCCGTGCTCCGCATGAAGTATAAGCGATAAATCAAGTATTTTAGCTTCAAGATCCGTGAACTTATGATCCGGTCTTATCATATATAAAAAGTTTTCCGCAATGGAAAGCGACGGGTTAGGATTATGTAAAACCAGGCTTTCTCCGTCAAAATAGTGACATTTTGTAGTATAAGCATAAGCTATCATAAGCGGAAAACGTACTATTAAATCTATACACTGTCTTAATACATTCGAAAGCTCAATACTGTCCGGATTATCATCATAGGAATATGATGCAAGAACCGCACGGGCAAGCTTATTCATTATATTTTTACTCGGAGCCTTAAGAATCATATCCTCTGTGAAGTTCGCAGGAAGAGAGGCTCTTGATGAAAGAATTGCATCAAATTCTTTGAGCAGTTCTTCGTTTGGAAGAAATCCAAATAAAAGAAGAAATATGGTTTCGCTGAATCCAAAACGGTTTTCGGCTTTGCAATTTCTTACTATATCTTCAACGTTTATTCCACGGTAGCGAAGCTTTCCTTCGATAGGAGATTTACTTCCTTCATCAAGAACATAGCCATGCACCTCACCTATTGCGGTAAGTCCGGCAAGAACTCCTGTTCCGTCAGCATTTCTAAGACCTCTTTTTACATTATAGTCACTGTAGTAATGTGCCGGTATTTCTGTCCATGCTCCACGCTGCTCATATATTGATTTTAAATAACTTTCAAGAGTTTTCAATTTTTTACCTCCTTAATATATATGAATCATTGTGAATTTTAAAGCTTTAATATGCTTATAAGTATTTAAAAAGATTATTTCATTTAAAACTTTTCTTAAAATTTGCATATACAATAATTCACATACATATTTTATAGTATACTTTATTTTTGCGTTTAGGTCAAGTATTTTTTTTGAAATTTATTTTAGTAATCTTGACATTTCATTATTTCTGTGTTACGATAAATTGATAGGTTAGTTAAAACTAAATCAAGATGTCCCCCGACTAAGAGGCGGCGGGCTGCACTTGATTTTTTCGGCGGGAGTATCTTTTTCCCACCGAAAACGTTGAATACCGGCGCTCTGCGCCTTATTGAATTAATCGGTTATCCGTTGTAATTTTAATTAGTATATCAGATTTGACGAATGTTTTTCACAGCAGGATGTTTAAGCGGAAATGATTAGGTTTTATGTTGGCTTTTGTGGTTTAGCTTTTGATTGCACATTTTTAATTAAGCTTAGGAGTGATATAGAGATGTTACTTTCGGAAATTAATAAGGACGAGGTTTTCAAGGTTATGGCTGTACCTGACAAAGAGGTGCGTTCTCAGGCGATACGTCTTGGCGTGTTTGAAGGAGCAGTTCTTAAATGTGTATATAAGATTGATAAAGGACCTATAATTTTAGATAATAAAGGACAGGAAATTGCGATAGGATATAATATTGCAAATCGTATAACTGTTCAGATGACAGCTTCGGAGTTATAACTAAATCAAGATGTCCCCCGCCTAAGAGGCGGCGGGTTCCACTTGATTTTTTCGGTGGGAGTACCTTTCTCCCACCGAAAA
>CAMCUJ010000135.1 GCA_945878965.1 uncultured Clostridia bacterium | reverse complement strand
ACGTGTGGAGCGTATTATATCTATGGGTGAGGTTACTCCCGAGGGATTTTGGTATGACCAGGAAGAGGACGAATTTGTGTGTCTGATTTCAGGCAGTGCAAGGCTTGAGTTTAAGAAACGCTGTGAAAATGACAGGGATTTAGAAAAATTCAAAGAAATAAATGGCTTAAATTCAGAAAATTATGAGCTTGAAATGAATAAGGGGGATTGTCTGTTAATTCCTCGGCATATTGTTCACAGAGTAAGCTATACGGCTGTTGATAACGAATGTATATGGCTTTGTGTATTTGTTGGTTGATAAATAATAAATATTCTAATTAAAATGACAAGAAAAATGTGTTTTATGCATAAAAAACTCTTGACAAATCCGTGAAAATTGTATAAAATTATATAGTAAACTCTTTAAAAATGAAGTTTAATAATTACAATCGCTTAAATGCGAGTTTCCTTAATGTTATTTCAATTAAAACGAATGTAATTTAAATTCGTGAAATTTTAAATTCGGAAGGTTGGTCAGGTTCTTTCGATTTATCTTTGGAAAATTACACCTTAGATTATTGCTTATATAAGCAAATAAACGTTGACTGATAAAATTAGTGTGAAAATTGAGAAAAGGGGGTGCGTGTCATAAACGCATTAAGTATTATTTTAATAATTTTGCTTGCTGTAGCAATAGTGGGAATATTTTTCTCATTTAAATATGGCTATTCATATAGAAGAAATTTCGCTGAAGCGAAAATAGGAAGTGCCGAGGAAGAGGCGGAAAAGATAATAAAGGCGGCTAAGACTCAGGCAGAGCAAGAGGCGGAAAACCGCAAAAAGGAAAAACTTCTTGAAGCAAAGGAAGAGATACATAAGGAAAGAGCGGAGCTTGAAAAGGAAATCAAGGAAAGAAGAAATGAACTTCAAAGACAGGAAAGAAGAGTACAGCAAAAGGAAGACTCAATAGATAAAAAGGTACAGTCAATTGACGCAAAGGAAGCTAAGATTAAGGAAAAGCTTTTAGAGGTTGACGGAATGAGGGAAGAAGCGGAGCAGATAAGAAAGGCGGAAACTGTTCAGCTTGAAAAGATATCGGGACTTACCCAAGATGAAGCTAAGGATATGCTTTTAAAGCAGGTAGAGAGCGACATCAGACACGAAATGGCAATTCTTATAAAGAGTATTGAGGATAAGGCTAAGGATGAGGCAGAGAGTAAGGCAAGACAGATTATAACGGGTGCAATTCAGAGATGTGCTGCGGATCATGTTGCCGAAACTACTGTATCTGTGGTTCAGCTTCCCAATGATGAGATGAAGGGAAGAATTATAGGAAGAGAAGGAAGAAATATAAGAACTCTTGAAACTGCGACAGGTATAGACCTTATAATTGACGATACACCGGAGGCGGTAATACTTTCGGGATTTGACCCTGTAAGACGAGAGGTTGCAAGAATTGCACTTGAAAGACTTATAGTTGACGGAAGAATTCATCCGGGAAGAATTGAGGAAATGGTTGAAAAGGCCCAGCGTGAGGTCGATAACATAATCAAGCAGGAGGGTGAGCAGGCCACATTTGATACAGGTGTACACGGTCTTCATCCTGAGCTTGTAAGACTTTTGGGACGTCTTAAATACCGAACAAGCTACGGACAGAATGTACTTAAGCATTCTATAGAGGTATCACAGCTTGCGGGACTTATGGCGGCTGAGATTGGAGCGGATATCGCTCTTGCAAAGCGTGCCGGACTTCTTCATGACATAGGCAAGTCTATAGATCATGAGATTGAGGGTTCACACGTTACAATCGGTGCTGACCTTGCCAAGAAGTACAAGGAAAATGACAAGGTTGTTCATGCGATACTTGCACACCATGGTGATGTTGAACCAAATTCTATTGTTGCCTGTCTTGTACAGGCTGCGGATTCAATATCTGCGGCAAGGCCGGGAGCAAGACGAGAGAATCTTGAAGCATACATCAAGCGTCTTGAAATGCTTGAAGAGATAGCAAATTCATTTGACGGAGTTGATCGTTCATTTGCTATTCAGGCAGGACGTGAGATCAGAATCCTTGTTAAGCCCGATGTGGTTAATGATGCGGAAACTACTCTTTTATCACGTGAAATCGTTAAGAAGATAGAGGAAAGTATGGAATATCCGGGTCAGATTAAGGTTAATGTTATTCGTGAGGTTCGTGCTATTGAATATGCAAAATAACAGTACCGATTAGAACTTCACTACAGCGTTGATTTTTACACGGCAACGCTGCTGTCGAAATGATGCTTTATCAGTCATATTCGATGACGGGCATAAAGATAAACGATATCGGCAAAAATCAGAATATAAATTACGGGCGGATTCTATATCCGCCCTTTTTTACAGGTAAGATTTCGTATCTGCCTGAAAAATTCAAGAAAATATGTTGACATAATAAAAAAATAGTGTTACAATAATATTAGCACTCAACGAGATAGAGTGCTAATAAAAAGAATTTAAGGCGGAAGCCTATTAATATTAAGATATGAAAGGAAGTCTTATTGATGGCAAAGAAGGAATTTAAATCAGAGTCGAAGAGATTGCTTAATTTAATGATTAATTCAATCTACACGCATAAGGAGATATTTTTAAGAGAGCTTATATCAAATGCGAGTGATGCACTTGATAAGTTTTATTATTTATCGCTTTCTGATGAGAATATCGTTTTTGATAAAGAGAATTTCTATATAAGAATTTCGCTTGATAAGGACAACAGAACTATAAAAATTATTGACAAGGGAATAGGAATGTCAAAGGATGAGCTTGAAGAAAATCTCGGAACCATTGCAAAAAGCGGTTCATTTGCGTTTAAGAATGAGAATGAAAAAGAGGAAGGCGTTGATATAATCGGACAGTTTGGTGTTGGATTTTATTCGGCGTTTATGGTGGGCTCAAGGCTTGTTGTAAAGAGCAGAAAATACGGCGAGGCTGAAGGATATATGTGGGAGTCTGACGGTGCGGACGGATATGAGATTTCACCTTGCAATGTTGATGAGGTAGGAACCGAAATTACAATTTATCTTAAAGAAAATACAGAAGATGAGAATTATGATACTTATCTTGAGGAATACACAATAAGAAGTCTTGTAAAGAAGTATTCGGATTACATAAAGTATCCTATAAAGATGATGGTCACAAAGAGAAAACCAAAGCCGATGCCGGAAGACGCTGATGAAAATGCGGCTCCCGAGTTTGAGGAATACAGTGAGGATGATGTTTTAAACAGTATGATTCCTATCTGGAGAAAGAACAAGTCTGAGGTTACAGATGAGGAATATAATAATTTCTACAAGGAAAAGTTCTTTGATTTTGAAGACCCGAGCAAGATAATTCATATGAGTGCGGATGGACTTGTAAGCTATAAGTCGTTGATGTTTATTCCTAAAAGGCCGCCGTATAACTATTATACAAAAGAGTTTAAAAAGGGACTTCAGCTTTATGCAAACGGCGTGTTGATTATGGAAAACTGCGAGGATTTACTTCCTGATTACTTTGGCTTTGTAAAGGGCTTAGTGGATTCTGCGGATTTATCGCTTAATATTTCAAGAGAAATTCTTCAGCACGACAGACAGCTTAAGACAATTGCCGCAAGCATTAAGAAGAAGATTAAGAGTGAGCTTGAGAATATGCAAAAGAATGACAGAGATGCATATGTAGAGTTTTACGAAAACTTTAAAAGACCGCTTAAGTTCGGTGTATATGATAATTTTGGACAGAATAAGGATTTCCTTATTGACCTTATAATGTTCTATTCTTCAGCTGAAAAGAAGCTTGTAACACTTAAGGAATACGTTGACAGAATGAAGAGTGAGCAGGAATTTATCTATTATGCGGCCGGCGAAACAATTGAGCAGATAGACCGACTTCCGCAGACAGAAATGATCAAGGAAAAGGGTTATGAGATTCTTTACTTTACAGAAGATGTTGACGAATTTGCAATAAAGGTTTTAGGTAAGTATGCGGATAAGTCGTTCAAATCTGTTTCGGACAGCGGACTTGATATTGCAGATGAAGAAGAAAAGAAGGCGGAGAAAGAGGCTAAAAATTCAAACAAGGAATTATTTGAATTCCTTAAGGAAACATTAAAAGACAAGACTGCTGACGTAAGACCGTCCACAAGGCTTAAGAGCTATCCTGTATGCATAACCAGTGAGGGCGAGGTATCTCTTGAAATGGAAAAAGTGCTTAACTCTATGCCAAACGACAACAACATCAAGGCACAGCGTGTCCTTGAGATAAATATAAATCACGAGATATTCGGAAAGCTTAAGAATTTATACGGAAGTGACAATGATAAGCTTAAGAAATATGCAAGTGTGCTTTATAACTGTGCAATGCTTATGGAGGGTATGAGTATAGAAAACCCTGCCGAGTTTGCAAGCGATACTTGCAGTTTACTTGGATAAGCTTAAAAAGACATATTAAAAATTATGGGGCGGAGGAATTCCGCCCTTAGTTTTCGTTAAAATGTTAGGATTTGATATTGAGTTTAGTGCAATACTCACAAAAATATTATAATTTTGCGTAATGTTATTGTGTTATTTTTAGAGATATGATATAATATAACTAAATCAAGATGTCCCTCGTATCTTAGGCGGCGGGTTCCACTTGATTTTTTCGGTGGGAGT
>CAMCUJ010000134.1 GCA_945878965.1 uncultured Clostridia bacterium | reverse complement strand
TAAAGGATTTGAATATGAAAAATCCGTATATAGGAAAGGTTCCGATTCAGACCGGCGAAATAGGTGATGACCTTGCGTATTATTTTATGAAGTCGGAACAGGTTCCGAGCGTTGTGGGTCTTGGAGTGCTGGTTGACGGGTCGTCAATGATAAGAAAATCAGGTGGATTTATAGTTCAGGTTATGCCGGAATGCGATGATAAAGCTTTGTCGGTTCTTGAAAACAGAATTGCCAATATTTCGAGTGTTACAAGTATGCTTGAAAGCGGAATGACCCCCGAGGATATTATAAAATTTGTAATGCAGGATTTTGAGGTAGATATACTTGAAAGCATTCCTGTCGAATATTCTTGTGACTGTTCAAGAGAACGTATGCAAAATGCCGTTGCAAGTCTTGGAAGAAAGGAAATTCAGGCTATAATTGACGAACAGGGAGAGGCTGAGGTTGTGTGCCACTTCTGTAACACCAAACACAAATTCTCAAAATCCGATTTGGAGGAACTTTTGGATAAATAATTATTTATTTGTAATATGCTGTGAATTAAAAATGCGTGTCCGCTTGGCACGCATTTTTAATATTTACTATTTTACGGATTTTTTCTTTGACTGATTAAACAATTTGTTCCATTTCCATTTCATTTGATATTGCATTATCAAACTTTACATGCTTAACTCTGTCGTGTTCCTCAGCAGCTTTAGCGTCATTCCAGCGGTCTATAGTTCCTACAAGATATCCTGTGATTCGGCGTATTCTCTCAATAGGAACAGGTACAAATGTATATTCAAGCTCTACCTCGTCATTATCGCAAATAGTTATGTTTAATTCCTGTATATCACGCTTTGGATTATTGTCCTTTATGTACTTAACATATCCAAGTATCTCTGCTTTTGTCATTTCTCCGTTTGTTATTTTTACCTCCATCATTAAAACTCCTTCCATTATGCATTTATATATTAAAAATTACTATACAGCAATGTCAACAAAGGATATTATACTATGAAAAATTACTATACAGTAATGTCAACAAAGGATATTATACTATGAAAAATAACTGTTGTCAAGAGGTAAAATAAAAAATTCACATAATATTGATATGTAATTTTTTGAAAAGCACAATATGTAGTGTTGTGTAATATTTATGTAAATTCAGTGGCAATAAGTGATTTTAAGCGGTTTTACAGCGTTTAAACAGAAAATAAGTGAAATTTTATTTTAATTTATTTAGTATATTTTGTGTTTGTGAAATAGATAATAATGAAATTTTAAAAATTAGATATTGAAAAAATTTAAATTTTGTGATAACATAATAATATGAGAGATATGCGAAAAAATATAATTATACGGAGGAAAAGATAATGTTTAAAAATGTAAAAAAGTTAATTGCGGGAGTTCTTGCGGCAGTAACAATATCAGCACCGGTTTGTGCGTTTGCGAATGATGCTATAATCAAAATTGACGGAGTTGAGGCACAGATACCGGAGGGAATGGGCAGTATTGTTATAGTTAATGACAGAACTTATGTTCCCGTAAGGTTTTTGCTTGAACATTTCAACTATGCAGTCGAGTGGCTTGATGAGGAACAGTGCGTTATGGGAATTGACAATGACAATAATATGTTTATGATGCAGATAGGAACATCAGCGTTTATGTATAAGCCAAGCGCTGAGCTTGTAGCTTACAGAAGAGAAATGGATGTTGCACCGTTTTTAAATGATGATGAGAACAGAACTTATGTTCCGATACGTTTCTTAGCTGAGGCTATGGGTTATGAGGTTGGTTATGATTATGATAATTCAATTGTAACTCTTGATAAGAAAGCAGAGTAAAAAAGCATACATAAAAATTCGCAAATCCGCCTATATTGGCGGATTTGTGCCATTTAAATCAACTGTGATTAATCCGTAATGCGTAATTAAGGCAAAGCAGCTTAATTACGCATTATGAATTAAAAAAAGAAGGTGTGTTAAAACTTGATAAGAATTTTAAAGTATTTTAAGAAATTTGTTAAATTCTTTGTATTTGCAATGCTTTTTATGTTTTGTGAGGTAATGTGTGACTTAAGACAGCCGTATTTGATGTCGGAAATAATAGATGTGCATTTAAAAAACGGAGACATAAACGGAATTGTACGCACGGGAGTATTGATGCTTTTGCTTGCGTTGGTTGGACTTATGGGCGGTATTTTTTCGATATCTATGTCATCATATGCAAGTCAGAATTTCGGTGCGGAGCTTCGCTCCGTAACATTCAGAAAGATACAGCAGTTTTCATTCACAAATATAGATAAATTCAAAACCGCATCGCTTATAACAAGACTTACAAATGATATATTTAATATTCAGAATACATATATGATGATATTCAGAATGCTTGCAAGGTCGCCGTTTATGTTTTTTGGAGGAATCATACTTGCAATGCAGATGAATCCAAGACTTGGAACCATACTTATACTTGCGGTTCCGCTTATAGTTATTGTTATACTTACTGTTTTTAAGTTCGCAGCGCCGCTTTATAAGAGAATGCAGCTTGCAATTGATAAGGTGAACTCCGTAATGCAGGAAAACCTAATCGGAGCAAGAGTTGTAAAGGCGTTTGTAAAGCAGGACTTTGAAGGCAAGCGTTTTGCTAAAGCCAATAAAGATTTAAGAGATATAAGTGAAAGAGCCTCGGTTTTAATGGTTATGATAAATCCTATGATGATGCTTATAATGAATTTTGTAGTTATCGGAATAGTATTTTTCGGCGGAAAAATGGCAATACTCGGTAGGATTGATGTGGGAAAAATTTCTGCATTTATTACATATTCAACGATGATACTTAATGCACTTGTTATGATGTCGCATATGTTTATGCACTATTCAAGAGCTGAGGCATCGGCAAAGAGAGTTCTTGAGGTTCTTGATGAAAAATGTGATATTGTTGACCTAGAAAATGCCAAAGAAGAGGAATCGAAAACCGGAGAAATAGAATTTAAAAATGTAAGCTTTAGGTACAGCAGCTCAGAAAAGGACAGTGAGCCTGTTTTGAAAAATATTTCACTGAAAATAGAAAGCGGAAGCTATACGGCGATACTCGGCGGAACAGGTTCGGGAAAGTCTACTCTTGTAAATCTTATTCCAAGGCTTTATGAGGCGACTGAGGGTGAGGTTTTGGTAGGCGGCAAAAATGTTAAGGACTACAAAATCAAGAGCTTAAGAGAAAGTATTGGAATGGTACTTCAAAGCAATGTATTGTTTTCGGGAACGATTGAAAGCAACATTCGTTGGGGAAAGAAAGAGGCGAGTTTCGAGGAAATAGAAGAGGCAGCGAGAATTTCCGAGTCTGAGGAGTTTATAAAAAAGCTTCCGAATGGTTATTCATCGGTTGTAAATCAAGGCGGACTTAATTTATCGGGCGGACAAAAGCAGAGGCTTTGTATTGCGAGAGCGTTAATTAAAAAGCCTAAAATTCTTATAATGGACGACAGCACGGGTGCGGTTGATACTGCGACTGAAAGTCGTATAAGAACGGCTTTAAGACGAAATATGGGTAATATGACCTGCGTTGTTATTGCACAGAGAATAAGCTCTGTAATTCATGCGGATAAGATTGTTATCTTAGAAAATGGAGAAATTGCAGGTATCGGAACTCATGAAGAGCTTATTAAGAATAATGACACCTACAAGGATATATATTATTCACAGCAGAATTGTGACGACAGCAGCGGCGACGGCGACAGCGGTCGCATTACCACAGCAACGCTGTTGCTGTAATGAAGTATTCTCGGTCGGCTGCGCCGACAGCGACAGCGGTCGCATTACCACAGCAACGCTGTTGCTGTAATGAAGTATTCTCGGTCGGCTGCGCCGACAGCGACAGCGGTCGCATTTTAAAAAATGTAAAGCTTTAGCTGTTCAATAAGGCGCAGAGCGCCGTTATTCAACGTTTTCGGTGGGAAAAAGGTACTCCCACCGAAAAAATCAAGTGGAACCCGCCGCCTTTATAGGCGGGGGACATCTTGATTTAGTTATATATCAGCAGAGGTGATTTTGTGAGCTGCTTATGTGGTATTAATAATAAAATTGGGGTGTAAATTCAGAGGTGAAATATAAATGTCAGATACTAATAATCAGGTAAAAAGTACGTCTAAGCTTATGGAGCTGCCGAAACGTCCCGGCGGAGGCGGCGGACATATGGCTCGAATGCGGGGCGGTGAAAAGGCTAAGAATACCAAAGGTACACTGCTCAGACTTCTTAAATATTTCGGAAATAATAAGATGCTGCTTTTTTTGTCGATAGTTCTTATAATTATATCCGTAATTGCAACACTTACTGCAAGTTATATGCTAAGACCTATTATAAATGAGCTTGTAAATAGTGATATATCCATTGCGGACAGATTAATGAGTCTTGGTAAAAATTCTCTCATACTTGCGTTTTGGTATGTAACAGCAAGTGTATGTACGTTAGTTCAGAGCAGCTTAATGATTAAGGCGGCACAGAATATAACTCAGCAGCTTAGAGATGAACTGTTTGCCAAAGCGCTTAAAATGCCGATAAGATATTTTGACGAGCACAGTCACGGTGATTTAATGAGCCGACTTACAAATGATATAGATAACATAAGCAACTGTATGAATACAAGTGCGGTACAGTTTATAACCAGTCTTTGTACAGTTGTGGGAACGCTTATACTAATGCTTAGCATAAGTCCTGTTTTAACGTTTTTAAGCG
>CAMCUJ010000133.1 GCA_945878965.1 uncultured Clostridia bacterium | reverse complement strand
TTATTCCGCCATAATTCGCGAAAGGTTAAATTCCGGATTGGTAAGATTAACATTTACAGAGAAAACCGAGTTTTTGTATTCCTCATTCCAGTTATAATTCTCAAATTTCTCCCACGATAAAAATTTAGTCTTTGCATAGTTTGAAAACCCGAATATGTCCGCCTGATATTCCCTTGAGCTTTTTATAAGGAGCATATATATATTATCCTCAATATTTTTTTTAAGCACTTCTGAATTATCCGCATTTTCCGTCTCGATAAACAGCGTTATTGAAATCTTTGGAAAGCTCTCGCTTGTATCAACCACTATATCGGATTTTTTTCTGTTTTTTACAACCGCTCTTTCGTTATGATATTCAAATACCGCTCCGTCCTTAAGCTCTCCCATAATCAGCTTATAGTATTTAACTGCGTTGCCGTCTATGCTGCCTGCCATCTTCATATCATTAATAACAGCCGCTCCGAACAGCTCCGTTTTTTCGCCCGAAAGCCTGTTCGCTCCTTTCTCATTCTCATATGCATTTTGAGCAGAAAACTCTGCGGATTTTTTAATATTTGATACATCGCCGAGCGGAAGTATTATGTCAACCTTATCTTCGCCAAATCCCCTGTTATACAATTCTCTAAGCTGTACCGCCTGTGAATAGTTCATATTTTCATTATTTATAAGAAGCTCATAGTATTTCGCCGTACTCATATCAAGCTTCGGATTTATATTTTTAAGAAAATATTCGGCTGATTTTTCAGCGACAACAACATTTGTTCCCGGTCTTATTTCACGCTCGTTCATAAGAAACCTCGTATGCCTGTCAATTCCCTCACGGCATGCGTCCTCGGAAAATACTATAACCTTAAGATGCGAAAGATTAATTCTCTTGCTTATAATATTATTAACCAGCTCCGCCGCCTGCAAATAGTCCTCCGCCTTTACTACAACATTCATAACTCCGCTGTTGCTGCTCTCTTTAATCTGAGTTCTGTCCCATTCCTCACTGCTTTGATTATTCTCTTCGCTTTCTTCCTCATTCTCCGCATTGGTTACTTCCTTGTTTGGCGAGCCTTCTCCCCCTCCTCCGCTCGCTATGGGGTTTGAAATCTGAAATGTATAATTATATCCGCCGCCATCCGAAACGTCAATTCCAAGTGCTATAACGTATGCAAGCTCGTTCATTTCCCTGTCATCGTAGCACGAACAAAGACCGAATGAGGAGAATACCGCTAAAGCGATTATAACAGTATATTTTATATATTTCTTGGTTTTCGCCATAATTTTTAATCCCTCTTTTTTTGCTTTGCTTTATT
Source organism: uncultured Clostridia bacterium (assembly GCA_945878965.1). Classification (GTDB taxonomy): domain Bacteria; phylum Bacillota; class Clostridia; order Monoglobales; family Monoglobaceae; genus CAMCUJ01. The sequence goes on along the minus strand of CAMCUJ010000133.1, from coordinate 3,416 downwards.
TTGTTTCAGTTTGTATACGCCGCCCATTATAAGCATTAAAGCAAGCGGCAGTATAATTCCGAATACAACCGAAAGTACGGGCATATACGAATTAAGTCTGTCGTTAATATATCTGTCGCTGAGTGCATAGCTTAAAAGCATAATTACTAATGCATATAAAAAGTCGAGCGGTTTTGTATTTTTAATTTTAAGCAGGTCACCGGAAATTCCAATGAGGATATTTGAAAGATACGATATATAAAGAAGTCCGGTAAGTACCACCGTAAGCATATAAAACCCGTCCACTCTCTGAAAAAATCTGCCGTAATACACTATTTCGATAATATGATAAAGCGGATTTGATATATCCTTTGAAAAAGGATAAGCCGTACATAATGTAATCATAAGCACGGTAACAATATTTAAAGCCGCTCCGATAAGCGCCGAAATTTCAATTGAACGTGTTACGCCCTTAACCTCACTTTTATCAAGAACCGTACCGCTTAAAAGCAGAAGTATAAAATCCGAATATATAGATATGTTGCGTATTCCCTTTACAAAGGTATCATTAAAGCTGTTTCCAAACACGGGAAAAAGATTTTTTATATCGCCGTATCTTATTGATGTTAAAAACAACAGCACAAGCATTATTATAATGATAGGCGTAAGAACCGAAAAAACGCCGAGAACCGCAGTCAGTCTGCTTCTTGCGGCAAACAATACTATCAGCACAAAAAACAAAATCAAAAAGAACGGCGGAGCGGTTTTAAATGCTATAACCTTGGTTAATTCCGAGAACTCCGTTACAGCATTTGAAAGCGAGATTATTATGAAAATAACCGCAAGAATTCCAAGAACCGTTTTTGAAAATCCGCCTAAATTCTCTCTGCACATTTCAAGAAGATTAATACTTCCCATAAATCTGCAAAGCGACATAGTGATTTTTACGGCTATAAGCATAATAATTGATAAAATGACAATGTTAATTACCGCACCGCCTGCACCTATCTGCTGAAAGCCTTGCATAAAGCCTGTGAAAATTCTGTATGTGAACAGAATTATTCCCGTATAGGCAAATGCTGTTTTATCGACCTTATATTCCGAATTTGCTTCGCCGTTTCCTGATAATTCCCTGCTCTTTATCGTTGAGGTATCATTCATATAACCATCCTTTCAATTTATCTGTTTTTCCATTTTCGGCTGATGTGCGGCTGCTTCAAATCCTTAACCGTTTCAAGCTCCGACGGACGTCTTTCCTTTTTCCAGATAGGGCTTACAAACAAAGCACTAAGACTCGGAGTCTGACGGCTTGGGAACTTCGGAGCAAGATACGACACACCAAAGCTTTCGGTTGAGGCTATATATAAAAGTCCCGCAAAAATTCCAAAGGCAATTCCCAAAAATCCCGCTATTGCACCTAAAAAAATAAAAATGAACCTTACAGCCGAAACCGCTCTTGAAAGCGAAACCGACGGAGTTGCAAAGCTGCCAAGACCTGCGATTGATACGATTATTATCAGAATCGGGCTTACAAGGTTTGCACTCACTGCGGCTTGTCCGAGTATAAGACCGCCGACAATTCCAAGCGTTGAGCCTATAGGACTTGGAATTCTTATTGATGCCTCTTTTATAAGCTCAAACGATATCTCCATAATTATAAGCTCAAAAACTATGGGAAACGGCACAACCTCACGTGTTGCCGTAATTGCAAGCAGCAGATTTGTCGGAATTGTTTCTGCGTGATAGAGTGAAACTGCCGTGAAAAATCCGGGCAGAAACAGCGAAAGCAGTATTCCGATAATTCGCACCACTCTCATAAAATTTGCTTCTTCAACCCTTACATAGTTATCCTCAGACGCTTCCACAAAGTCGGTAAGCACCGCCGGAAGAATTAAAACAAACGGACTTCCCTGAACTATAACTGCAAGCTTTCCGTCAGCTAAAAACGATGCGGCTCTGTCCGGTCTTTCAGTCTTTAAAATCTGCGGAAGCGGAAAATATGTGCTGTCCTCTATAAACATTTCCACATCGGTTGAAGAATATATATATTCAACATCAATATTTTCGAGCCGTCTTTTAGCCTCACGTATAAGTTTTCTGTTTGCAACTCCGTCTATATAAAGAAGTGCACACGAGGTATTGCTGCGTATTCCGACCTTGATATTTTCAGCAATCAGCCTTGGCTCCTTGAGTATTTTTCTTATAAGTGCGATGTTGGTCATAACCACTTCGGAAAATGCCTCCTGAGGACCGGAAAGCACCGCTTCGGTTATCGGAGCGTCAACACCTCGCCTTGCCCAGCCCTTTACATCTGCTATAAATACCTTGTCAATCCCGTCAAAGAATAATATACAGTTGCCAAAGCCAACCGCCTCAACAAGCTTTGTAACCGAATCGGTCTGCGTAAGCGGTGCTTGAGAAATAAGACGTTTGTAAATAAGACTCTCAGTAAGCTCCTTTTCCTTAATATCATCGCCCCTGTTCATCAAGGGATTTAAAATATCCCTGTCTATTATATCCGTATTTACAAGCCCGTCATAGAATATTAAAAAAGCATCCCTCGCTCCGTCCGCAAGCTTTATTGAAAACTCCCGTATTACAAAATCGAAGTTTGACGGAACGTCAAAAATCTTTTTAATACGGCTTAAATTCTCTTTAAGTGAGGTGCTTATCTTCATTCCCTTAAACTCCTCGGAAAGGCTCAGGCTTTTAAATTCCTGTTCGCTTTCCTCGTATTTTATCTGTTTTTCGTTCAGGCTTTTTGTATTATTTTCAATACCACAGCCAAAAAGATAATTCACAGCCTTTTTAAGCATATACTACACTCCTGTTTTATCATAAGTATATATAATGATGCGGCTATGCCGCTTATTGAAATTTTCCTCATTTACTTTCTATAGTCATATTATTAGCTAAAGCTTTGAAAAAAATTCCTAAAATTAAAGCGGGATTTTCTCAAGGAAAAGCTCAATGTTTCTTACGGTTTCTTCATTTATAAAATGCTCTATTTTCTCAACAGTTTCAAGCTCGCTCCGGCTTTTGTTTATCGCCATAAAAAGCTTATTTAAAACGTTATGCCGATATATATAGTATTCGCCCTTATCCCTGCCGTAAGGTGTAAGAGAAATATGACCGTATCTTTCAAACTCAACCAAGCCGCATTCTTTGAGGTTTTTAACCATTTTGGTTGCAGAAGACGGTTTAACATTTAAGTATCTTGAAAGCTCGCTTATTCTCGCAGACTCATTTGCCTTACACAGTCTGTATATCATTTCAAGGTAATCCTCCATTGCATAGGTTATTTCCTTTTTCTCAAGCATATCATAGCCCTTAAGCGTATAGTATCCGTCATTCATAAAGCTTAACTCCTTTCAGCGGTAACACTATTATTTTTAAGACATAATATATTATTAAAAAAAATGTTTCCTTAGACTAAA
>CAMCUJ010000132.1 GCA_945878965.1 uncultured Clostridia bacterium | reverse complement strand
TACATCGTACGCTCACTCTATTTTGACACAATTTACGATGAGAATTTCTTTGAAAAGCTTGATGGCGTTGAAACAAGACGAAAAATAAGGCTTAGAATTTATAACCCAAGGTACGATTTTGCAATGCTTGAAATGAAGCAAAAGCAAGGGGCAAATCAGAAGAAACGCTCACTTCGTATGACAAAAGCGGACGCAGAGGCGTTAATTGCCGGAAAGTATGAGGTTTTGTTAAAATACAAAGATGACTTTGCAGCCGAATGTTACGGACTTATGAATTATAAGTGTTACCGCCCGAAAACGATTGTTCAATATAATCGTAAAGCGTATATTGCAAAGGAAAATAAAATCAGAATTACCTTTGACAATAACATTGTGGCAACGGAAAGCAATTTTGATTTATTTTCGGAAAATCTTGTTATGTATCCTGTTTTAGATAAGTTTAATGTGGTGCTTGAGGTAAAGTTCAACGGATTTTTACTTGATTACATCAGGCAGTTTATAAACAGTATCGACAAAAGTGAGCTGTCGGTAAGTAAAAACGCACTGGCAAGACAGCAAAGCTATGATGAAATATGATAAAAGGAGTTTTTAAAAATGAAAAGTCAGATTTTTAATCTTATCAAAGACCAGCCAACTCTCTCCTGGGAGCAGATTGTAGCAAATATTTTAGTTTCTGCTATTTTGGGATTTTTAATTTTTATATCCTATATGATTTCACACCACGGAACGATTTACAGTAAAAAGTTTAATGTATCACTTGTTGTTTTAACAGTTCTTACCTCAATGGTTATGACGGTTATCGGAAACAACATAGCACTTTCCCTTGGTATGGTCGGTGCTCTCTCCATTGTTCGTTTCAGGACGGCAATTAAGGATTCAAGAGATACCGTTTACATATTTTGGACAATTATTGTAGGTATTTGCTGCGGCGTGGGTGACTTTATCGTTGCAGGTATCGGAAGTGCATTCGTATTTATAATTCTTCTCATATTCGGTGCAATCAAGAATAATAACCGCATGCTTGTAATCATCAGGGGTAACCGTACCAAAGAGGCACAAATTCAGGCTGTAATGTATAATTTTTTTGGTGAAAAAGCGGTGCTCAGAGTGAAAAATTCAACACCGGAATCTATTGAATTTATTTACGAAATTACTGCAAAGCTTCTTTCTCAGGCAGAAAGGCAAAACAACATTGGTATCTGCGATGAGATTTATAAAATCGGTAATATCGAATATGTTAATACCGTTATGCAAAATGATGAGGTTTCAAATTAAACCTATTAACTGACCGCAAAAGGAGGTGCCGGGATTGAAATATAAAATAATAGGAATGTCTGTTACAGCCTTGGTGCTGGTCATGGTTCTTTGTATAAGTTTTATTATGCCGGAGGATAACGTAAAAAGGTATCATCAACATATTGAAGCAGAAGAAAAGGCGGCTTGCTCACACGCAGACGGAAGATTCTGCACGCATCTTCCTATCATTAAGATAGATACAAATGGCAAGACCATTCCCGGTGAGCCGATTTTAGATGCTTCCAGCGGGCGCACGCTTCGATACACTATGTCGGAAACGGGAGAAGAAACCATACTCGCAAAGTTTTCGGTGATTGATAATGTCGGCGAAAATAATCATACCGAAGATGCACCTTCCGTATCAAGCGACATCAAAATTCACATACGTGGCAACTCTTCAAGGCATTTTGAGAAAAGGGGATACAGTATTAAAATGATAACCTCCGAGGGATTAAATAACCCCCAAAGCCTTATTGGGATGGATGCACATCACGAATGGGCACTTCACGGCCCATATCTTGATAAAACTCTTATCCGCAATTATATTTGCTACAATCTTGCAGGTGACATTATGGGATATGCCCCCAATGTGCGTTTCTGTGAGCTTATCTTAAATGGTGAATATCAGGGTCTGTATCTGCTTACAGAAACCATAACGGCAGGAAAGAAGGGCGCAAGGCTTGAGCTTTCGGTAGACAAAAAGGACAATTCATTTTCGGGCTACTTGCTAAGACTTGACAGAGGCAGTAATACGGAACTTAAAAATATAAATAATTTCACCAGCTATACATATAAAACCGACAGCAAGGTTAACATCGTATATCCGGGCAATGCCAATCTTACGCCGTCTATTGCAAACGAAATATGCGAGGATTTTTCGGACTTTGAGAAGGCTCTTTATTCCTACGACTATGACAGTGAAGATTTTGGATATGAAAATTATATTGATGTAAATTCTTTTATTGATTATTTTCTTATCAATGAATTTACGGGTAACTACGATGCAGGAAGCAAGTCTACATATATCTATAAAGGTATAGACGGAAAGTTTCATATGTGCGTGTGGGATTTTAATAATGCCTTTGATAACTATCAGGAAAACGAAACCTCATACAGAGTATTCTATCTTCAGGACGGCCTTTGGTACGATATGCTTTTCAAAGACGAGGAGTTTGTGGAAAAGGTAATAAGTCGTTATCACGAATTAGAAAAACAATACTTAAATGAGGAATATATGAATTCCTATATAGACAGCGTAATAGAATATTTAGGCCCTGCCATAGACAGAAATTTTGAAAAATGGGGACACACCTTTTTGCCTGAATGGGACGGCCGTCTTTATGATTACCGGAGAAATATACACTCTTACGATGAGGCGGTAAGTCAGCTAAAGGACTATATCAAAAATCGCTGTGAATGGATGAATGAAAATATTGACACGCTACGACAATACAGCGCCGAATCAAAAGTCAAGAAATATAATTATTAAAACTTTGCAAGATAAGGAGGTAATAAGCAGTGAAAAAATATATCACCATTGTTTCTGTTATTATCATGCTCTTTTTGATGTTTGATATTGCTTATTACAATCTTGGGTGGGATATTTCATTTGGAGATAATGAGCCTCGGTGTTTTGTAAAGACAGAGGGTAAAAGTATTTTGATAAAGTCCGATGAGAAGTTCAAAGAATTTGAAATAAAGGGCGTAAATTTAGGCTCTGCTGTTCCGGGACAGTGGCCTGCCGATTACGCTGTCAGTGAAGATACCTACCTTCGATGGTTTGAGCAAATTCAGGCAATGGGTGCAAATACCGTCAGGGTTTACGGTGTGCAGTCGGCTGTGTTTTACAACGCATTTTATAAATATAATCAAAATAACAAAAATCCTCTATATCTGCTGCAAGGCGTGCTGGTAAATGATTATGTGCAGTTTTCTCACAGAGATGCTTTTGATAAAGATTTTATGGAAAGCTTTGAGGATAACGCCAAAACCGCCGTTGACGTAATTTACGGAAGAAAGAAAATACAGCTTGGAAGACGTGCCTCCTCGGCTTCAGGGTCTTTTAAAAAGGATGTATCCGATTGGGTGATTGGATATATTCTGGGTATTGATTGGGAACCTTCGACTGTGGCATACACCAATGAGAAATATAAGAATTCATATCTTTCATACAACGGCGAATATATGTATGCAAAGGATACGGCGGCACCATTTGAAATTATGCTTGCAACTGTAGGCGATAAGCTGATTGAATATGAAACCAAAAAATATGAAACACAAAGACTTGTTGCCTTTTCAAATCAGCCGGCAACAGATCCTTTTACATATCCCGAAGATGTTGCAAGGCTTTATGAAAAATATGCTTTTATCGATACGGAGAATATTGCTGTAACGGATAAATTTGTTTCAGGGCAGTTTGCATCTTATCATGTTTATCCTTTTCAGACAGACCTGCTCCAATATATCAATGATTTTGGAGAAACAGAGCCTTGCTATAACGAAAACGGAACCCTTAACGATTACAGAACCTATTTTATGATGCTTGGCTCTCACCACAGTATGCCTGTTGTGATTTCTGAATTTGGTATTTCCACAGGAAGAAATGTGGAGCACGAAGCAGCAGACAGAGAGGGCGTTTACAGCAGAGTATCGGAAAATGAACAAGGAAAGGCCCTTGCCGATTGTTGGAAGGACATAAAGCTTGCAGGATTAAACGGAGGGTGTGTGTATTCCTGGCAGGACGATTGGTCAAAACGCACATGGAATACTTATTATGCCATTAACGAAGAACGCTCTCCTTATTGGTCGGACTATCAGACCAACGGACAGTATTTCGGACTTTTAACCTTTGACCCGGGAGAGAAAAAATCTGTTTGCTATGTTGACGGTGATATATCCGAGTGGAATGAAGATGATAACCTTATAAAAGAAGATATCCAGCTTTCGGTAAAGTATGATGAAAAGTTTATGTATTTCCTTGTGAAAAAGGAAAACCTTGATTTTTCAAATGATATTATTTTCATACCTATTGATACTACGCAGAAAACAGGAAGTAATTACTGCAAAGAATACGATGCAAAGTTTGACAGAGAAGCGGACTTTCTGCTTGTAATAAACGGCATTGACAACACAAGATTGTTGGTTCAGGAAAGATATGAGGCACTTCGCTCTACATATTCTCAAAGAATTAACGGCTTTGACACATACAGAAAAGAAAACATTCCCGAAAAAAATTCTCCCATCTTTGTGCCGATAAATACTATTGTTGAGAAAAAGGTTTTAAGCGAAAACCCTCTTGAGAGAAATATTGATATTTTGGTTGAAACAGGAGAGCTTCTTTACGGCAATGCCAATCCTGAAAGCAAAGAGTTTAATTCTCTTGCAGATTTTATATCAGCAGGCGATTACATAGAGATTAGAATTCCGTGGCAGTTGCTCAATTTTTCTGATCC
>CAMCUJ010000131.1 GCA_945878965.1 uncultured Clostridia bacterium | reverse complement strand
GTGAGGTTGTTATAACATATTGGTAGAAAATCCGCAAGGATTTTCTTGCGACGGCAGTCGCTTTTTCTTGCCGGGCTATCGCCCGCAAATGATGCAGTCTTGGTCGGCTTTGCCGACAATAAATATAGGAAAAATGTTATAATGAAATATTATTAAAAAAATATTTATGTTTTTTGTCTTATGCCGTTTAAAACAGCAGAAAAATAATCCGGAAGCTCGCTTTCAAACTCCATATATTCCTTTGTAGTCGGATGAATAAATCCTACCTTATAAGCGTGGAGCAATTGCCCGTCTAATTTGAATTTCTCTTTTTTAATGCCATAGGTTTTATCTCCGACTATAGGATATCCGTTTTTGCTCATATGCACTCGTATCTGGTGAGTTCTGCCCGTTTCAAGAATACATTCGATAAAAGTATATTCCCCGAATCTCTCCAAAACATTGTAATGAGTTATTGCTTCCCTTGAATTTTTATATGTTATGGTCATTTTCTTTCTGTCTTTTTCATCTCTGCCTATCGGTGCGTTTATAGTTCCTGTATCATCTTTAATATTTCCGTGAATCAATGCTTTATATGCACGTGTAAGGCTATGAGCCTTGATTTGCTCGGATAAAAATAAATGAGCGTTATCATTTTTTGCAACGAGTAAAAGACCGCTTGTATCTTTATCAATTCTGTGAAGAATACCCGGACGTTTTTCCCCGTTAATTCCCGAAAGTGAATCTCGGCAATGATAAAGCAGAGCATTAACCATTGTTCCGCTGTAGTTTCCGGCAGCCGGGTGAACCACCATTCCCTGCTTCTTATTTACAACAAGCATATCATTATCTTCATAAACTATGTCAAGAGGGATATTTTCGGCTGTAACGTCTATTAATTCAGGCTCAGGAACGGATATATATATATGATCAAGCGGTTTAACCTTATAATTAGCTTTTACTTCTCTATTATTTACAAGCACATTTTTATTTTCAATCAGTTTCTGAATAAATGAACGTGTACAGTTATCTATTTCGTTTGAGAGAAGCTTATCAATACGAGTTCCCGTAACGTTTTCATCAGCAGTAATTTCTATTATGTTCATCGCTTTTCTTCCGCCTTATCAAAAAATATATAAAAAATAACAAGAATTATGGCACCGATAACCACAAAAATATCTGCTACATTAAAAACAGGAAAATTTATTATTTGAAAATCAATAAAATCAACCACATAACCCAAAATAACTCTGTCAATCATATTTCCGACAGCTCCGCCTAAAACAAAGCTCAAGCCTAAGTCCAAAAGCTTAGATGTTAATTTATTTTTAGTTTTAAAATATATTATAGCGATTATGACTATCACAGTAATAATCATAAATATCCAGCGCTGATTTTGAAGCATTCCGAATGCCGCGCCTCGGTTTTCAACATATGTTAAATGTAAAATGTCCTGAATAATAGGAACAGTTGAAATATCCTTAAGAGAAAATACAGCAACTCTTTTTGTGATAATATCAAATATAATTATTAATATACATATACTATAAAATAACATTTACTTTTTAATGAAACCTAATGCAGTAAAGCTTCATATTTCCTTTCTTAAAAATTAATATTTTATTACAAAAACCAAAAGAGTTGTCAAATAAATGGCAAGCATTAATATGCAATGTCAGAATAGGACAACTCAGCGTTTAAATTAAAATTTTAAATTATGAAATCGAAATACTGTCATTTTCATCAATATCAATTTTTGGAAGTTCCATAGTAATACGTTCAATCTTTTCAAGCATCTGAGGGATATCAATCTCATCTATGTCTTCAATATTATCTGTAATGTCATTATTTTCGTCTGTGCTTTCAGAATTTCCGAATTTTTCATCAGAATCATATATATTCTCTTCACCGCCTGAAAAGTCTTGTATTAAGTCAAGCTGAGATGTAAGAAGTGCCACAATTCTTGCACGAAAAACATCAACGTTTCTCTTAAGCTCTTCATACTCATATTTTACCTTTGTTACATCCTGACTTGCATTATTAATGATTTCATTAGCCTGTGCTTCAGCTTCACGAATTATAATACTTGCTTTATCATTAGCATTTTTCTTTACATCATCAGCCGCACGCTGTGCTACCAAAAGTGTGTTCTGAAGAGTTTCCTCCATAGATTTATACTGACGGACTGCTTCGGTAAGAATTGTTATCTTATCCTTTGCTGCCAAATACTCTTTATAAATACGGCCATAGCTGTCTTTAAGCTCTGTCATAAAGCTGTCCACTTCATCAGCGTTATATCCTCTTAGAGTTTTTCTGAATGTTTTCTTTTCAATTTCAATCGGTGTAAGCATAAACCACTACCTCCTAAGGCTAAATAATCATTATATACATATACAGTTAAAACCAAGTTACAAATATTTTTCAATTATTATGTGCTGTCTGTTTTTTCGGCTGAAATCATTTGAAGCTTTAATTTTGAATCTTCCAAAACCTCTTACAGATAACATATCATTATCATTTAAAGTAAAATCATTGCGGTTTTCTTCTTTCCAGTTGACAAAAACCTTATCGGAAGAAATAAGACTGTTAGCTGTGCTTCTTGAAACAGAAAGTGCAAGTGAAAGCACACAATCAAGCCGCATTGAAGAAACCGTTCCTTTAATTTCTTTAATCTTAGGCTCAGGAATTTTGATATCAAAAAGCTCTTTCTTTTTTAGATTTATTCCGACTCTTCCGATTTTACTTAAGTTATTTAAGATGTATTCGGAAATATCGTTAAGCACAAATATAAAACAGCAATCGTCAAGAATTGCAATATCACCTATCTTCTCACGCTTTATACCAAGACCTAAAATACTTCCGAGATAATCCCTATGTGAGAGCAAGCTTATATCTCTGCCTGTAATTTCAATAACATCTATGGGAAGCTCACAGTCAATATTATAGCTTAAAGGCTCCGGTACTGCCGTAAAAATTGTACGCTCGGCATAGTCATATCCACCGTAAAAAGCGCATACAATATCAACGGGAGGTAAAACCGAGCGTTCAATAACAGCCCGCTCATACGGTGTTAAAAATCCCAAAAACTTAAGACTGTAATGTTTTTCACAAAGCTTAATGGTATCTTCGCAGCGTGAAATTAAAAGCTTTTCTTCATCAAAATTACGCATTCAAATTAACCCCAAGGGAAAACCTTACTGCGAAGCTCGTCCTTAAAATCGCCCATAATTCCGATATTGTAAGGTGCTATAAGGAATATTCCGTTTGAAACCTTCTGAATATTTCCGTCAAGAGCATGAACCGCACCGCTTAGAAAATCAACAATTCGTCTTGCAACTTCTTTATCTACAGATTCAAGGTTCATAACTACAGGCTTTTTGCTCTTAAGATGATTTGCAATATCCTCTGCTTCATTAAAGCTTTTTGGCTGCATTATAACAAGCTTAAGCTGAGCTGTTGTATGTATTTTTACAACCTTATTATTCTTTCCGGATGACATCTCTGCATCATCATAGTTATAGGATTCGTTAGAAGAGCGGCTGTATTCAGGTGATTCAATATAATCATTCTCTTCCATATCATCACCGTCAAAACCTATCATACCTAAAAATTTCTTTGCTATATTAGCCATTGTCTATTCCTCCGTTATTTTTATAATTTCTATATTTAAAATTTTAAAATTTATAAGATTCAATTTATGGGTATATCCGTTTTCCGAATATTGAGGTTCCAACTCTTATTAAGGTTGCACCCTCCTCAATTGCAATTTCAAAGTCATTACTCATTCCCATTGATAATTCATTCATAGATATATTATCCATATTTTCTTTATCAATGTCAAGAGAAATTTGTCGCAAACCCGAAAAAATTTTTCTTATTTCATTTTCAGGTGCAAAATGAGGTGCCATAGTCATAAGACCCTCTATATGAACATTTGAAAGCTTACTTATATTCTTACATAACTCAAGGCATTCCTCGGGTTTAATCCCGAATTTGCTTTCTTCTCCGGACACATTAACCTGGATTAATATCTTCTGAATTTTTTCAATCTTTAAAGCCTGTTTATTTATTTCCTCTGCAAGCTCAAGGCTGTCAACAGAATGAATAATCTCCGCCTTATCAACTATATATTTAACTTTGTTCTTTTGAAGATGACCTATAAGATGCCAATTTACATTATGAGGAATATCCTCATATTTTCTCAAAACCTCCTGCACCCTATTTTCACCTATATCAGTAATGCCAAGCCTAACGGCTTCATTCATAACATCAGACTCAACCGTCTTTGTTACCGCAATCAGTCTGACATCTTTTTCTTCACGTCCCGAGCGTTTGATCGCATCTTTAATACGCATACATACGGACTGAAGATTTTTTTCCAAATCATTCATAATACATAATCTGCCTTTCAATATTAACTGAATATATGTAAAATAAATTTAATATCCGAGTTTTTGAATTTAGGTATCTATTTCATAATTTTTCCGTCATATAAATTTCTTGCATTTAAAATGAGTTCATCATAAAGCTTTATACCATCTGTACCGTCTGCACCTTCACGGATAATTGCCCATTTTCCGTCACTGTAAACGACATCTACATTAACGAATTTTGCAATACCTCGCCTAAGCACATAAACTCCTGTTTTATTGTCCGATACACGAATTCCGTCTGTTGGAATTTTAAGACCGCTATACTGATTTTTTATTATATCAACAGATGCCTTTGACAATGTATATATAGAGTCTACATACCTGTTTGATTTTATC
>CAMCUJ010000130.1 GCA_945878965.1 uncultured Clostridia bacterium | reverse complement strand
TTTACAAACAGCTTAATTTTTAGTAAAATAAAAGAATTAGAGAGAATTTAATTTGCTTCGTTCAATTATGGCATTTTGAATGATGAATGCTTGAATTGTTTCTAAGTTTAACATATCTTAATTATTTAGGAGGTGCTTTTTGTGTATCATAAGGTTTCAACCGACCTTTCTTTTGTGGACAGAGAAAAGGAAGTAGTAGATTTTTGGAAGAAAAATGATATATTCAAAAAGAGTATAGAAAACAGAGAGGGTGCGGAGGTGTTCACGTTTTTTGACGGACCGCCGACAGCTAACGGAAAGCCTCACATAGGTCACGTTTTAACAAGAGTTGTAAAGGACCTTATTCCTCGCTATAAGACAATGAAGGGATATAAGGTTTTAAGAAAGGCAGGCTGGGACACTCACGGACTTCCTGTTGAGCTTGAGATAGAAAAGGTTCTCGGAATAAGCGGTAAGCCTGAGATAGAGAAATACGGAATTGAAGATTTCGTTAAAAAGTGTAAGGAAAGCGTTTTCACATATCAGAGCGAGTGGGAGGAAATGAGCGACAGAGTAGGCTATTGGGCTGATATGGAAAATCCTTATGTTACTTATCACAACGACTATATAGAGTCGGTTTGGTGGGCATTAAAGCAAATATGGGATAAAGATCTTTTATACAAGGGTCACAAGATTATGCCGTATTGTCCGAGATGCGGAACCTCTCTTTCAAGCCATGAGGTTGCACAGGGCTATAAAGATGTAAAGGAAGCCTCTGTAATTGCAAAATTCAAGGTTTGCGATAAGGAAAACGAGTATATCTTGGCGTGGACAACAACGCCTTGGACGCTTCCGTCAAACGTTGCACTTTGTGTAAATCCTGATGAAAAGTACATTAAGGTTAAGTGCGGCGACGAAACATATATTTTGGCTGAGGCACTTTCGGCTAAGATTTTGGGCGAGGATTTTGAAGTTATAGAGGAATACAAGGGAACTGACCTATGCGGTCTTAAATATGTTCCGCTTTACGATTTTATCAAGCCGGATAAAGAGGCTTATTACATAGTTGCCGACAACTATGTAACCATGGAGGACGGTACGGGTATCGTTCATATTGCTCCGGCATTTGGTGAGGACGACTCAAGAGTCGGAAAAGAAAACGATCTTCCGTTTATTAATCACGTAAACACTCAGGGTAAGTTCATTGAATGTACAGGCGAGTGGAGCGGATTATTCGTTAAGGATACAGATAAGCTTATTATAAAGGATTTAAAGAACAGAGGACAGATGTTTAAGGTTATAGATTTTGAACACAGCTATCCGTTCTGCTGGAGATGCGATACACCGCTTCTATACTATGCCTGCGATACATGGTTTATCAAGATGTCTGCTGTCCGTGACAAGCTTTTGGCAAATAACGATACAGTAAACTGGATGCCTGATAATATTAAAAAGGGACGCTTCGGAAACTTCCTTGAAAACGTAATTGACTGGGGTCTTTCACGTTCAAGATATTGGGGAACTCCTCTTCCTATCTGGGAATGTGAATGCGGACACCGTGAATGTATAGGCTCAATCGCAGAGCTTAAAGAAAAGGGAATTGATGTTCCCGATGATATAGAGCTTCATAAGCCGTATGTTGATAATGTGCATTTAAAGTGCGAAAAGTGCGGCAAAGAGATGAAGAGAGTAAGCGAGGTTATAGACTGCTGGTTTGATTCGGGTTCTATGCCGTTTGCACAGTGGCACTACCCGTTTGAAAACAAGGAGCTTTTTGAAGAAAACTTCCCGGCAGATTTTATAAGTGAGGCTATCGACCAGACAAGAGGCTGGTTCTATACGCTTATGGCGATATCCACACTGTTGTTTGATAAATCGCCTTACAAGAACGTTATAGTTTTGGGTCATGTTCAGGATAAGAACGGTCAGAAGATGAGCAAGCATAAGGGTAACGTTGTAAATCCTTGGGACGTTATAAACAAGCAGGGCTCGGACGCTGCACGCTGGTATTTCTATTCAAACAGTGCGCCGTGGCTTCCTAACCGTTTCTTTGATGAGGCGGTTTCCGAGTCGCAGAGAAAGTTCCTTGGTACGCTTTGGAATACTTATGCGTTCTATGTGCTTTATGCGAACATTGATAATTTTGACCCGACTAAATATACGCTTGATGCAGACAAGATATCTGTACTTGATAAGTGGATTTTATCAAAGCTTAATAATGTTATAAGAACGGTTGACAGCAATCTTGAAAATTATAAGATTACAGAGTCAACAAGAGCAATTCAGGAGTTTACCGATGAGCTTAGCAACTGGTATGTACGCCGCTCAAGAGAGCGTTTTTGGAGCAGTGAGCTTACAGAGGATAAGATTAATGCGTATATGACTCTTTATACGGTTTTGGTCGAATTCTCTAAGGTTTCGGCACCGTTCATTCCGTTTATGACAGAGCAGATTTATCAAAATCTTGTGTTGTCGGTTGACAAGAATGCTAAGGAAAGCGTACATTTATGCGACTTCCCTGTGGCTGATGAGAAATTTGACTTCCCTGAGATAGAGAAGGATATGGACGCTGCAAGAAAGGTTGTAATACTTGGCAGAGCGTGCCGTAATGCCGCAAATATTAAGAACAGACAGCCTATCGGAAAGATATACGTTCAGTCTGACGTTTCGCTTGACGATATGTATAAGTCGGTAATTCTTGAAGAACTAAATGTTAAGGAAATAGAATTTACAGACAATGCAGGCGAGTTTATAAGCTACAACTTCAAGCCGCAGCTTAAGACTATGGGTCCTAAATACGGCAGAATTGTAAAGCCGATATTTGAGGCGGTAAACGCTATGAACGGAGCCGAGGTTATGGCTAAGCTTAATGCCGGAGAAGAAATAGCCTTAAACGTAATGGATACCGATGTAGTTATTACAAAGGAAGATGTTTTAATTGAAACTCTTAAGAAGGACGGCTTTGTATCTGACAGCGATATGGGAACTACCGTTGTGCTTGACACCAACCTTACAGATGAATTAATTGAGGAAGGCTTTGTTCGTGAAATAGTGAGCAAGATTCAGACAATTCGTAAGGACAGCGGCTTTGAGGTTCAGGATAGAATTTCCGTTAAGTTCTCGGGCAGCGACAGAATTGCTGAGATAATTTCAAATAACAGCGAAGAAATTTCAGCTCAGACACTTGCCGATGAGCTTGTTAAGGCTGAAAGTGTCGGTGAGAGCAAGGAATGGAATATTAACGGTGAGAAAGTTCGCTTTGATATAACTAAAAGATAAATTTAAAAAATAAGTTTTTGCAGGGGAAAGTCCTATTCCCCTGCAAGAATTATGTTAAACAATAGAAAAGTCCTCCTTTTTGAATCTCGATTTCAGATTCTGATCGTTTGAGGCGCGGTTTTTTGGCGTACGCTTGATAAGATGATTTATTTTGTAGTGTCTGCATATATAGTTTTCATCTACTATTCCACAGCGGTTACATAGAAAATCCTCTGATACCGTGAGTTTTATTGCGTATTTGCAGCTTGAACAGCTCCCGTTTAAGTTGGTGTTTGGAGCTTGTTCCTTTCTAAAGCTTATTTTCATATGTGTTTAACACTCCTTTTGTAAAAAAATGATTTGATGTATTAATTATACAATAAAAAGCATATAAATTTTGTTATATTTTAGTATGCGGTTAAAATAATAAAATGTAAAGGATGATGAATATGAATTCAACGAATATTTCTGAGAATATAAAATATATTGGTGCAAATGATAAAACAATTGATTTATTTGAGAGTCAGTATATAGTACCGAACGGAATGGCATATAATTCATATGTTATATTTGATGAGAAAATTGCTGTAATGGATACAGTTGATAAAAGAGCGGGTGAAGAGTGGCTTAAGAATTTAGAAACGGCGCTTGATGGCAAAGCACCTGATTATTTGGTAGTGCTTCATATGGAGCCTGACCACTCTGCCAATATAAAAGGCTTTGCTGAGAAATATAAGGATGCAAAGATTATAGGAAATCCGAAAACCTTTGCGATGATAGGTCAGTTTTTTGATATTGACTTAACGGACAGATTTGTAACTGTAAATGACGGAGATAAAATAGACCTTGGACAGCATAAATTAAATTTCATTACAGCGCCTATGGTACATTGGCCGGAGGTAATGCTTGCGTATGAGGAAAGCGAAAAAATTCTGTTCTCGGCTGATGCATTCGGAAAATTCGGAGCGCTTGACTGTGATGAGGACTGGGCATGTGAAGCAAGACGGTATTATTTCAACATAGTAGGAAAATACGGAGCACAGGTTCAGACTCTTCTTGGAAAAGCAAAGGGACTTGACATTAATTGTATATGTCCGCTTCACGGACCGATTTTGAAGGAGAACTTAGGTTATTATATAAATCTTTATGATATATGGAGCAGTTATGAGCCTGAGGACAAGGGTGTATTTATAGCATATGCATCAATTCATGGTAATACAAAGATTGCAGCCGAGAAAATGGCAGATATATTAAGAGAAAAGGGTTGTGAAAAGGTTGTAGTTACCGACCTTGCAAGAAGTGACTGGGCTGAGGCTGTAGAGGATGCTTTTCGTTATGACAGAATGATTCTTGCCGGAGCTACTTATGAGGGCGGAGTATTTCCTCCGATGTCAAAATTCTTGTATCATCTTAAGGCTAAGAGTTATCAGAAGAGATCAGTCGGACTTATTGAGAACGGTTCATGGGGACCTGTTGCTGCAAGAGTAATGAAAAAATCTCTTGAGGAAATGAAGGATATAAAAATATATGATACAGTAGTTACAATAAAATCGGCT
>CAMCUJ010000129.1 GCA_945878965.1 uncultured Clostridia bacterium | reverse complement strand
ATAAGGCTTGAACCAATCTGAGTTGCAAGCCTTATTCGCTGTGCCTCACCGCCCGAAAGCGTTCCTGCCGAACGTGCAAGCGTTAAGTATTCAAGACCTACATTAATTAAAAAATCAAGACGGCTGTTTATCTCCTTTAAAATCTGTTTTGCTATCTTCTTTTCCTTTTCCGAAAGCTCAAGACTTCCAAAAAACTCCTTAGCCTCAGATATAGAAAGCTTTGTAACATCATCAATGTTATAATTCTTAATCTTTACCGCAAGAACTTCTCTTCTAAGCCTTGCACCTTTGCATTTAGGACATTTTCTGTTATCCATAAGCTTTTCAATTTCATTCTTTGTCCATTCGGAACTACTCTCATTAAATCTTCGCATAAGGTTTGGTATAATTCCCTCAAATCTTACATACTGAGTTCCTTTGGCATACTTTCTGTCATATGAAAGCTCAATTTTCTCTCCGTCAGTTCCGTATAATATTACATCAAGTGCCTTTTTGGGAAGCTCGTTTATAGGAACATCAAGACTGAATCCGTAATGCTTAGAAAGACCCTCATAATACATATAAGCAATACTGTTCTTATCCTTAACCGACCAACCCGAAGCCTCAATTCCGCCTTCTCTTATACTTTTGGTTCTATCGGGAATTATTCTGCTTTCTTCAATAGTTCTGACCGTTCCGAGTCCCATACAAACAGGACAAGCGCCATGCGGTGTGTTGAACGAAAACATTCTCGGCGTAAGCTCCTCAAAGCTTATTCCGCAATCATCACAAGCATAATTCTGACTGAACGTCAGTTCTTCATCGCCAATAACATCAATTATAACAAGTCCGCCTGTCATATTGAGAGCCGTTTCGATTGAATCGGTCAATCTCTTTTTTATATCATTCTTTATAATAAGTCTGTCAATTACAATTTCTATATTATGCTTCTTTTGCTTATCGAGCTTAATCTCATCATCAAGAAGCTCATACATATTTCCGTCAACTCTTACTCTTACGAAGCCATCCTTCTGAGCATCCTTGAATATCTTTGTATGCTCGCCCTTTCTGTCCCTTATAACAGGAGCTAAAACCTGTATCTTGGTTCTTTCCTCAAGCTTTAAAACCGAATCCACAATCTGGTCTATACTCTGAGGACGTATCTCCTTACCGCATTTATAACAATACGGAACGCCTATTCTTGCAAACAATAATCTTATATAGTCATAAATCTCCGTTACCGTTCCGACAGTTGAACGGGGATTTTTAGATGTAGTTTTCTGGTCTATTGAAATAGCCGGAGATAATCCGTCTATATAATCTACATCCGGCTTGTCCATCTGACCTAAGAACTGTCTTGCATACGCCGAAAGTGATTCTACATATCGTCGCTGTCCCTCGGCATATATAGTTTCAAATGCAAGAGAAGATTTTCCCGAACCGCTGAGTCCTGTTAAAACCACAAGCTTATCTCTCGGTATCTCTACATCTATATTTTTAAGATTATTCTCCCTTGCTCCTTTTATAAATATATTCTTCTGCATATTTCCTCCTTATTTTCAGCCTTTCTAATACCCGAAACGCCACTTCATATTTCCAAAAATAGTAAACATATTTACACAAGCGAACTGTGCTTAAATACTTTAAGGCAATATATATCACTACATTTCGTCATCGCAGATGACCAATACTTCTTCTTTTGGCGATTCGGAGTCCGCCAAGGTTAAAGATTTTGTTCAAGCTCCCTTACCTTATCTCTAAGCTGTGCCGCAAGCTCAAACTGTAACAGCTCTGCCGCCTTATACATATCGGTTTTAAGTCTTGTAATCTCAGCCTGTATATCGTCGATACGCTCAGCTTGTCCGCTGTTTTTAGCTTTTTTAACGGTTTTCTTTTTATCGGCTTTAGTGCTGCTGTCGCTTGGAATTGTTTTAAGTGCCTCAATAACTTCATGAACTTCCTTTTTAATGGTTTTCGGAACAATTCCATGTTCCTTATTAAAGGCAGACTGAATATCACGTCTTCGCATTGTTTCATCAATCGCCCTCTGCATTGAGCCTGTTATAACATCAGCATACATTATAACCTTACCGTTTGCATTTCTCGCCGCTCTGCCTATCGTCTGAATAAGCGAGGTTTCGGAGCGGAGAAAACCCTCCTTGTCCGCATCGAGTATTGCAACCAGTGATACCTCCGGAATATCAAGACCTTCACGAAGCAAATTTATTCCGACTAAAACATCAAATTCGCCAAGCCTTAAGTCACGAACAATCTCCATTCTTTCAATAGTTTTTACATCGGAATGGAGATATCTTACCTTAACTCCCATTTCCTCAAAGTATTCGGTAAGCTTTTCTGCCATCTTTTTAGTAAGTGTTGTAACCAAAACACGCTCATTATTTTCGGCACGTTTCTTAATCTCAGTATATAAATCATCTACCTGACCTTCAATTTTTCTGACCTCAATTTCGGGGTCTAAAAGTCCGGTCGGACGTATTACCTGTTCAACCGTCTGCGTTGAATGTTCCTTTTCAAAATCTGCCGGAGTTGCACTTACAAATATAGCTTGATTAATCTTTCCGAAAAATTCATCAAAATTAAGCGGTCGGTTATCAAAAGCTGACGGAAGTCTGAATCCGTATCTTACAAGATTTTCTTTTCTGGCTCTGTCACCTGCATACATAGCTCTTACCTGCGGAATTGTAACGTGTGACTCGTCAACCATAAGAAGAAAATCCTTAGGGAAATAATCTATCAGTGTGAACGGCGGTGAACCTGCCTCACGTCCGCTCATATGCCTTGAATAGTTTTCAATTCCGCTGCAAAAGCCTGTTTCTCTCATCATTTCTATATCGTATTTTGTACGCTGTTTTATTCGCTGAGCCTCGATAAGCAAATCATTTTCCTCAAAATACCTTACTCTTTCCTCAAGTTCCTCCTCTATTGCCTTAATTGCACGTTCTCTCTTTTCGGGCATTGTTACATAATGCGAAGCAGGATATATGGCACAATGATTACGAAGTCCAATAACCTCGCCTGTTACAGCGTTTATTTCCATAATTCTGTCTATCTCATCACCGAAAAATTCAATTCTTATTGCATTGCTGTGCGAATCCGACGGAAATACATCAAGAACATCGCCCCGTACTCTGAATTTGTTTCTTACAAAGTTTACATCGTTTCGCTCATACTGAATTTCAATCAGCTTTTGGATAATTTCATCTCTATCCTTTGTCATTCCCGTCCTTAATGATACAACCATAGTATTATAGTCAATTGGGTCACCAAGACCGTATATGCACGAAACACTCGCAACAATAATTACGTCTTTGCGTTCAAAAAGTGCGGATGTTGCCGAATGGCGAAGCTTGTCTATCTCCTCGTTGGTCTGTGCATCTTTTTCTATATAGGTATCCGAATGTGCAATATAGGCTTCCGGCTGATAATAATCATAATATGACACAAAGTATTCAACCGCATTGTTTGGAAAAAGCTCTTTAAACTCACTGCAAAGCTGTGCCGCAAGCGTTTTATTATGAGCAAGCACTAATGTGGGTTTATTAACCTTTTCAATAATATTTGCCATTGTATAAGTCTTTCCGCTTCCGGTAACGCCAAGCAAGGTCTGAAACCTTCTGCCCTCTATAACCCCTTTTGCAAGCTTTTCTATAGCCTGCGGCTGGTCGCCGCTCGGCTTATATTTAGATACAACCTCAAATTCCACACGCTTTCCCCCTTTTACTATTAATAATTATATACAAATCGAATATTTCAATTTCATAGTATTTTGTTATATCAATTATAACATTTTAATTTAATAAATTCAATAGCACATTTTTATCAAGAATAATTGAATTTAATCAAATAATATGTTATACTGAACATATATTTATAAATGATAATTTAATAATTATAATTACTTGAATATTCTATGATGATGTTACAAATTGATACTTGACATAACGGAGGAAAATAGAAATGGAAAATTTAATATACGGAAGAAACCCTGTAATTGAGCTTTTAGGCTCGGAGCGAAGCGTTGATAAGTTGATTATACAAGACGGAATACGTCACACTCAGCTTGCAAAGATAATCGGACTTGCAAAGTCTAAAAAAATACCGTTTCAATACGCAAGCAAAAAGAAGCTTGATATAATTTGTGAGGGAGGAAACCATCAAGGCGTTATTGCATATACTGCGGCATATTCGTATTCCACAATTAAAGATATATTAGATCACGCCGAAAAGAACGGCAGACCGCCGTTTGTTGTTATTGCAGACGGACTTACCGACCCGCATAATCTCGGAAGTATAATCAGAACAGCGAACGCTGCCGGAGCAGACGGAGTTATAATTCCGAAAAACCGAAGCGTCAGCCTTAATTCAACGGTTGCGAAGGTTTCAGCCGGAGCGGTTGAGCATCTTCCCGTTGCTAAGGTTTCAAACATTACCTCCGCAATTAAGGAGCTTAAGAACGAGGGACTTTGGATAGTCGGAACCGACCTTTCGGCAGCTCAGCTTCATACCGAATGCGACCTTACCGGTCCTATCGGCATTGTAATCGGAAGTGAAGACAAGGGCATAAGTCAAATTGTGCGAAACAACTGTGACTTTCTTGTTAAAATTCCTATGATAGGTGAAATTCAATCCCTTAACGCCTCGGTTGCCGCCGGAATTCTTCTTTATGAGGCAGTAAGACAAAGGTACTAAATTTAATAATATTTGATATTAATTAACGGTACAGGCTATAATTAAACCTGTACCGTTATTTGAGTTTTATATTAATATTTATTCAACGTTTTCGGTGGGAGAAAGGTACTCCCACCGAAAAAATCAAGTGGAA